>JAPPNE010000131.1 GCA_028818775.1 Deltaproteobacteria bacterium
CCACGGCGCGGTCATGCGATAGCCGCTGTTGACCGCGTTGTTGTAGATGAACATGGGGTACTGGATGGCCTCGTAGACCTTGGCGTAGTGGGCCAGCACCTCGTCGTCGAGATGGTCGAAGTAGTACGGCGGCACCA
This sequence comes from Deltaproteobacteria bacterium, assembly GCA_028818775.1. NCBI lineage: Bacteria > Pseudomonadati > Myxococcota > Myxococcia > Deltaproteobacteria bacterium. Next base: position 138 of record JAPPNE010000131.1, read on the forward strand.
CGCCCACCACGTCCGCGCCCTGGTCCTTGGCGTCCTTGGCGAGGTCGATGGTGGTGGGGGTGTCGGCCGTGCCCGCGTGGATCACCACCGGGATGCGCCCGGCCACCCGGTCGATGACGAGCTTGGCGGTGCGCTTGCGCTCGTCCGGCGTGAGCGCCGGCCCCTGGCCGAAGGTGCCGAGCACGAACAGGCCGTGCACGCCCGTTTCCACGTAGAACTCCGTGAGGGCCAGCACCGCGTTCTCGTCCACCGCGCCGGTGTCGGTGAACGGGGTCGGCAGGGGGATGTACATTCCTTTCAGACGTTCCATGGACCTCTCCTCTCGGATCGCACAAATTTCCTGGGTGTACTCCGCTGCCGGCAAGAAGGATCCGGGTGCGCGGCCGCCACTTGTGACGCAGGACTCTAGACGGGGTAATAGGCCAACGGCCACGGGGTGTCAACAGAGCGGGGACGGTGGATGGGAACCCTGCGCGGCTATCCGCGCCTTTCCTGAGACAGGTTGAAGCTCACGATGATCCGATCGGCGTCCTTGCCCTTGGCCTTGGAACGATTCGGATCCACGCTGTGGTACAGCCAACTGGGGAAGATCAGCATTCTGCCGGCCACGGGCTTGTACTGGACCTTGGTCCAGCAGCTTCGCGAGCGCTTGGCGTCGGGGATGTATTCGGCGGGAGTCATCAGGTTCTGGGTGCGCGGATCGATGAACTCGATTCGACCCGCGTTCCTGGGTGCCTGGACGTAGTAGACGCCGCTCCAGAGGCAGCCGGGATGGATATGGGCCCGGTTCGAGCTGCCCGGTGGATTGATGATCGACCACATGGTGCCGATTCTCAGTCGATAGGACGTGTGGTATCCCAGCTCGCGGCACATCATGGCCGCGGCATCGTCGACGTGTTGAACCAATCCCCCGAACGTGACGTCCTTGTGCAGCTTGACGTGGCTGTGCCAGCTCCCCAGCTCCGGGAAGATCGACCTGCGCACCCCTGTTCTGTCCCGTTCCCGTTCGGCGTAGATCGCCTCGAGCAGGTGGGCGTTCAGGTTCTCGCTGTCCGGAACATCCAGAGAGAAAATGAGCGTCGGAAAATGTTGTGCCACCTTGAGGGCGTCTTCGGACACCGTAGTCACCTCTTCACCAGCGCAGCCGATAGGCCACCCCGATGCGCCAACTGCTCGCACCGGGTTCGTGTTGCGTGTCCAAAGTATGCGCCACCTGGATCACACCCCGCCCCTGACCAAACGGAGCCTCGTGAGTGACGGCCAACTCAAGCTCCCGGCCCTCGGGCGCCAGTGACAGCTTCGCCCTGTCGTAGGCGGGAACGCCGTCCCTCAGCCCTGCCAGATAAGTGAACGTCGCGTCGCCCGATTCGGCTCGAAGAGGCTGCGACAACGCGATCCGCGACCAAGGGCCGCGACCGCGTTCTCCCCGCTCAAGACCGAAATCCCACGCCGACAACACGTGAGCGTCGATGGCGAGCATGGCGCCGGGCTCGTGGAAGACTTGCCCCAAGGCCAGTGTCGCCGAGGTTCTCAAGGTCCACGCATCATGCAGTTCGATCCTGGTGTTTCGTCCCACCCACGCCGTCATCGACCGGACTCCACGGCCGAAGGCGCCGGAAACGCCGCTCCCCTGCCAAGAGGCCGAATCCCCAAGAAAGCCCCATCTGAATCCGTCCGACGGCGACCGCTCCAGGCCGAACCTGTTTGCGCCCAACAGCAGGCGTACGCCGCGGTCATCCGCCGGCCCCGCGATTGTTCCCGGAGAGAACCCGAGATGCAGTTGCCCGCCTCCTTCATCGTCCGGCCCGAAAAAGCCGGGAATCGGCGAGACCCGATCGTCCATCGGCCGGATGTATGCCACGGGCGATGACCAGAACGGTGCTCCAAGGCTATCGAGGAACGCCACTTCCACGCCCCGAGACGCCAGTCGCCGGCCGAGGTTCCCTATGGCGGACGGCACGCGGGCCGCGGAGCGCAGGGCGGCCGCACTCACCGACGGGGTACCCGTCGTCGTGCTCCCCACGGGCTGCAACGCCGCCTCGATGTCGAGCAGCCCGGCGCCGTAAATCTCGAGCTGAGCATACCGCCCGCTATTGTCGGCCGTATCCACAACCCGCTTCACGATTGCGCTGTTTCCGAGCTGCCCCCGAAAATGCTCCATGAGCAGCGCAATCGTACCGCTTACCACGGGCGCCGCGAATGACGTCCCTTCGATCTTGTGAAAGACGTGTCCCCTGCCGGCATTGCCGGCCGCGTTCACCGTCCCCGGCGCCGCCAGACAGAAATGCCGTCCCCAGCGCTCTACGTCCCAATCCGAGGGAAGCGCCCCGCAGAAATTGGTGTAGGCCGCATGGCTGCCGTCTTGATCCACCGCCATCACGGACAACTGATGCCCCCGCACGTGCGGCTCGTGGTAGGGAAGGTTCGCCCCCAAACCCGAGAACTCCTCGCTGTCGTTTCCCGCCGCGTAGACCACGACGGTACGCTCGTCGGGGTGCCTTTCCGTTTGCATGAAGGCGCGCCACGTTCTGGGTAGAATCTGGCGCAGGCGGTCACCCCACCACGCCGTCTCGTCCTCCAGGGCTTTCTGAATTCCGGCCGGATCGAACACGCCGATTCCGAAACTGCGGTTGATGATGTCGTAGTGCGCGTAGTCGTCCATGACGGCCTTCGCCATCGTGGAATCCACCTCCTCGCGTTCCGAAGAGGACATCACCGCGATTCTGTCCAGAACGCCGCGAGAGACGTTCTCCCCCGCGCCCCCGTCGGATGCAAACCTTCTCGCGACAGGGATGATCGTAGCGCCTGGTGCAATACCGAAGTCGCGGCCCGCGGCAACCGAGGCGACGGCGGTGCCATGACGATCCTCGCCCGCGGCATGGGGAAACTCCGACCATCGATCGGGGCTGCCTTCCTCGTAGTGATCGTTCCTTACGAACCACCGCTCTCCGTCCCCGGGCCAACCATTGGCGTTCACGGCTGCCTGTACCGTCTGTATGCGGAGAACGTCGTGTTCGGAATCGTACGAAAACACCTTGCAACCGAGCGCCGCGCGCTCCGTCTCGCCGGCACCCTCGCACTGCCTTGCATCCGAGGAAGGGTCGTCTGCATCCGGTACGGGATGCGTAAGCACGGCACCGTCGAAGGAGACTCGCCCCGCGAATTCGGGGAGCGTGTAATTCACGATATCGTCCTCGATGGCGATCCGCACACCGGTTCCCGTCAGTCCCTTCGCATACGCGTGATGCACGCCGACCATTTCCAGCACACGGGGCTGAAAGATGCTGAAGCGTTCAGTCGTCAGGGAATCGTCGGCCGAGCAGGTACCAGTCAGGCATTCCCTTATCGCATCCCTTATCCCGAACCGATCCAACTCAGCCTCCAGATCGTTGCTCAATTGCTCGACCACGATCGTCGCGTGCTCAAGGACGTTCTTCGCCTCTGCCAGTTCAGAGACCCTGCGCTCATATTCGCTTCTCAGGAAAAGCTGATCCCTGAAGGTGTCAAGGACATCGGACCAGCTCGCGCCGGGTTCGTCGCCGTTTTCGGTGGAGGAGCTTCTGAGAAAGGACACGATTGCGGCCCTGAAAGCTTCCTCACCGGTCGTCAGAGCCTCTCTCGCATTTGCCAGAGCTTGATTGGATTCTTCAACCGCGGTCTCCGCCTGCTGAAGTGCCTGTTGCTTTTCGATTAGAGTGGCCCCGTCGGCGCGGTTGTTGTTCTCGTCCCCCTCATCGCCCTCGTCGCCTTCATCGCCCTCATCCCCCTCATCACCCTCGTTATTCTCGTCTCCTTCATCACCCTCATCGCCCCCGTCGCCGTTGCTCTCGTCCCCCTCATCACCCTCATCGTTCTCATCGCCCTCGTCACCTTCATCGTTCTCGTCGCCTTCATCGTTCTCGTCGTTCTCGTCACCTTCATCGCCTTCGTCGTTCTCGTCGCGTTCATCGCCCTCATCGCCGCCATCATCATCGTCGTCATCATCATCGTCGTCGTCGTCATCATCGTCATCATCGGCGGCGTAGGGACCACCATTCACGCTGGCACGAGCCTCTGGAACGAGGTGAAACGGGATCCTCTCGCTCAACATTCCGGCCCTCAGCACCAGACACAGCGAGATCAGGGTGCTGATCAGGACCGACGCCATCCAGCGCAGAATGGCTGGTTCGCCGTCGAGCGGTCTCTTTTTCGACATCATGGTGTCCTCCCGCAAGGGTTTTGTCTCTCGGGGAAGAAGTGACACCAAGTAACTGGGGTGCCGCATCGCGCGTTTGTGATAACAGGCGCCGCATATGGCAAACGGCATACAAAATCGGCTTCTTAAACGTGTGATATATGCGGCACCTCCGCGCGTTGGCTGGCGGGCCGGTTCGTCCCTTTGAAAGGGACTCCCGGTAGTGGTAGGGTGGTCAACACCAGCCCAAAGGCCCGACCGTCTCCAGGAACGAAAAGAGACCGCTCTTGAACGACCTGTTCAAAGGAGTGCCCAAGCGACGGATGCTGGCGTTGGCGATGCTGACGTTGGCGATGGTGTTCTTCGCCTACGACCTGATCGTGGATGCGCTCTTCGAGGGCGAGTTCGGGTCACCGCATTTCGTCATCGAAGCCTTTGTTTTTGCTGCGGTTTCGTGGACACTGGTCGTCAATCTGAGGGACCTCATCGGCCTGCGCGCACGTCTGGAGCAGGAGCAGAATCGAAACAAGTTGCTCGCCGGGGAACTCGCCACCGGCATCGAAGATCAAATGGACGCCTGGCGGCTCACCCGTAGCGAGAAGGAAGTCGCGTGGCTGATTATCAAGGGTTTCCGCTTCGCGGAAATCGCGGATTTGCGTGGGGTCAAGGAAAACACGACCCGACTACAGGCGAGCGCGCTTTATGCGAAAGCCGGGGTAAGCGGTCGGGCGGAATTTGTCGCCGAGATCGTCCATCAGTTGCTCATGCCCATTACCGAAGATGAACTGCGCGAGGGGACGGCGAGGATCCGCGTCTCTCCGACAGAAAGCCCATCCGGCGGCGCCGGTTTGGCGACGGATGACCCGCAAGAGGACGCGAGCACCGTAAGGAGAGCGACGCGACACTAGTGTCTAGTGTCCTGGTGACTCCCGCGGGAATCGAACCAGACCGCTAACGCTGCGCCGTAACCTCGATCTCGATGAGCTTGCCCAACGCCGAGTAGCCCTCCACGAAGGAGCACTCCGTACTTTCGGCGGGCACTCTCGCGGCCTCGTGAAACGCCTGCCGTAGCGCCGCCGGGTCTTCCTCCTGGTGGAGGAAGAACGACACCCGCACCACCTGTTCCCATGACGTTCCGGCGTGCTCCAGGGAGCCGCCGATGCGGCCGCAGATCTCGCTCACCTGCTGAGGAAGGTTGCCGGTGGTGGTGGTGACACCGGAGAGGAAGACGCGTCCCTCCAGATCGAGATAGCGCAGCGGCACGATGGGCGGGTCGTATTCCACGAGCTCCTTCCCGGCGCCGGAGCGCATGGCGATGAAGTCCAGCGCCACGCTGGCATCGGAATCGATGTGCGCCGGCGCGATGTAGCTGGAGCTGGCCGAGCGCGCCTTGCCGCTCAATCGCCGGGAACGCGCTTGGCTCCCGAGGTTGCGGCTCTCCCGGTCCCGCGCCCACAGGCGCGTACGCACCGTGTCGTCCAGGGACACACCCAGCCTCCCGATGCCCTCCGCGATGCGGTCGAGGATCCCGTCCACGCCCGCGTCGCCGGCCGCGCCGGCGGCGCCCTCGCAGGAAACCGCGACGCATTCGCGGCCGAGCCACTCGAAGGATTTCATGTGCATGGCGTCACTCCTTTTGCCTGGTCCGATCAGGGCGGGTCACGACACCGGGGTGTCGAAGAAAGCCAGCGTGCGCACCTCGATGCTCTCGCGCGCCGGCGCATCCGGCGGGGCCGTGGGGTCGTCGAACGAGGTGTGGGCCGTGAAGCGGGCGCGGCCGTCCTTGTCCGAGTCGAACACCTTGAAGACGATGGCCTCGTTCCGGGCCATTGCCGGGAAGTAGAACCAGCGGTGATCCGGGCTGTACTTGATCTGGTAGGTCTCGCCGATGCGCCCGGGGTAGCTGCGCTGGGACGCGATCAACTCCTCGGCGCGCAGGCTGCGGGCGTCGGCGATGGCCAGCGGATTGGTGCGCACCGGGTTCCGGGTGGGCCGCCACACCTGGATGATGGCGAAACGTCCCTGAAGCAGGCGCTCCGCCTCCTCCTCCGGCAGGAGGTCGCGCACGCGCTTGGGCGCCGACCACTCCGTGTAGTCGTTGTGCACGGAGCGGTTGGGCTCTCGCACCTTCCGTTCCGCGCGGATGCCGTCGTCCTGGGCACGGAGCGTGTGGTCGAAGATGACCACCCGTGATGCGCCGCTCTCGCGTTTCACCAGCGCGTCGATCTCCGGGTAATAGACGGACCGAAGTTCGTCTTCGTCGTAGAAGTCCTTGACTTGCGTGTCGTGCCGCACCAGGACGAACCCTTCGCGCTCCAGGGACAGCTCGTCCGCGATGGCGCGCCCGTTGTGGATGACGGTGCGATGCGGGTCGTGCTTCCCGGTGCGCAGCACCGGCGTGCTGTTGAGCACGGCCGTGTGGGTGACGGGCTTGACGCCCGTGTCCACCGCGTAGTTGAGGATTGTTTCGACCGAATCCAGCGGGGCCTCTGCCGTCTCCATCCGACTCATTCGCGCACCTCCATCGTGCTGGGTTGTCGCTCAACGCGGATGGTATCAGCCCGGTACCGCTTCGACAACGGTCGGCGGGAGGCCCTCCGGGAGGGCGGCGGCCCGCTTCGCGCGCATTGACAGCCAACGGTCCCTTGGCTAACGTTCCGTTCGTACAGGCCGCGGCAATGCCGGCCCCGACGGAACGCACCCGGCGCGGGCCGGGTCCCGGCGGCGCGGCCTTCGAAAGGAGCCCGTAATGGCACGCGAGTACAACGTCATTTCGGCCGACGGCCATATTGACCTCAACCCCGACATCTGGCGCGACCGGGTGGCCGCGTCCATGCGCGAGCGCGCGCCCAAGCGGGTCAAGATGCCCAACGGGTCGGACGCGGTGGTGGTGGACGGCGGCGAGCCCAACACCATCGGCGTCACCCGGAGCGTCCGTGTCAACAAGGAAGACATGGCCACTCAGGTGCCCACCTTCGAGTCCTGCGCCGGCACCGGGCCGCCCGCGCAGCGGCTCGAGGAGCAGGACCGGGACGGCATCGACGCGGAGGTCGTGTTCTCGCAGATCTCCTTCGTGCTGGAGCAGGCCAAGGACCGCGAGCTCTATTGCGAGCTGGTGCGCGCCTACAACGAGTTCCTGGGCGAGGAGTACATGGCGCCGGCGCCCGACCGCATCATTCCCATGGGCGTCATTCCCACCAGCGGCATCGACGACGCGGTGCGGGAACTGGAGCACTGCGCCAGGCTGGGCCTCAGGGGCGTCAAGCTCGACAAGTTCCCCAGCGGCCGCGGCTACCCCACGGACGAGGACGACCGTTTCTGGGCCGCGTCCCTGGACTTGGGCGTCGCCCTGACCAACCACAACACAGGCAACATGGGTTCCGGCAAGGGCGGTGAGCCCGCGTTTCCGTACGAACGCCGGCCCGGCCCCGACGTGCATGTGAAGGAGCCCATGAACTACTTCTTCCGCTTCACCAACGACGCCATGGTGGGTGCGGTGCAGATGGCCTTCGCGGGCGTGTGGGACCGCTTCCCCACCCTCAAGATGTACTGGGCCGAGACCATGATCGGGTGGTTCGAGTACGGCCTGTGGCAGCTCGACGACCACTACCAGCGCTACATGCCCATGATCCACCAGTTCTGGGGCCTTCATTACCTGGACAGGAAGCCCAGCGAGTACTTGCGGGAGAACAACTACTGGGGTTTCCTGCACGACCCCATCGGCATCAAGCGGCGCGAGTGCATCGGCTACGAAAAGCTCATGTGGGCCACGGACTTCGCCCACGCCGCCAGCGAGTACCCCAACTCCATCCCGATAATGGAAAGGGACTTCGAGGGCGTGCCCGCCCACGAGAAGCGGGCGATGCTGGTGGACAACTGCGTGAAGTATTTCGGGCTGGATGCGTGAACGTGCCGCCCCCACCCCTGGATCCCCGCTTCCGGAGGGATGACGAATCGGGGGTCGGGCACATGAAGGAGTTGCCGTGAACGACGTCGGCACCACCCACGAGGACCTGGAGAAGTACCTGGCCGGCCACCACATGGTGGGAGCGGGCCTGCGGCGCGAGGGCATGGCGCCGCCGCGCACGGGCGTCACCGGCGCCCACTGGCGCTGGGAGGGGATCTACAAGGGTCTCATGCGCTCCGGCGAGATCGTCACCGTGGGGCCCAACGGCATGACCGGCATGCGCTCGGTCACGGGCATCGAGGCCACCCGCTTCCCCATCTGGATGAACGTGCAGATCCTCATGCCCGGCGAGCGCACCCAGGGACACCGCAACACCCGCAGCGAGACGCGCCTGGTGTGCGAGGCGCCCAGGGAGGCCGCGTTCGTGTGCGAGCACGAGGCGTTCCCCATGGAGCGGGGCGACGTCATCATCAGCCCGTCCTGGACCTACCACGACCACTGGAACCAGGGCTCCACCCCCGCCCTCTACGTCGACGGCTACGACAACGGCTACAACGGCGGGGTGAACCTCAACGAGCGGCTGCCAGTGGACAACCCCTACCAGGAGATCCACAAGCCCGACCGCTACGGCGTGCGCACCCGCGGCCTGGCGCGCCCCATGGCCCACGGCCGGCCGTATCCGCTGCCGCCCATGCGCTATCCCTGGGCCGAAACCCGCGCCGCCCTGACCGCCTTGCAGGAAGCGGGCGAGGAAGACCCTTGCGAGGGTGTCCACCTGATGCTCGCGAGCCCGGTGGACGGCGGCCCCACGCTCCCCACCATCGCTTGGCACGCGCAGCTCCTGCGGGCGGGGCAGACCACCCTGAGCCACCGGCACAACAGCAACACCTTCTACCACGCCTTCGAGGGCGAGGGCGCCGTGGTCATCGAGGGCGAGCGGCTGGAATGGAGCCAGGGGGACATCTTCGCCGTGCCCGCGTGGACATGGCACCATCACGAGAACGGGCACCAAGGCGACTCCATCCTGTTCTCCATCGATGACTGGCCCGCGCAGACCAAGCTCGGCTTCTACACCAAGGAGACCGCGCCGGCCGACCGCCAGGACGGGTAGAGGGCGCGCGACAGACCGAAAAGGGAGACCATCCATGGCGAACCCCAAGCTCCGTCTCGGCTTTCGCGAGCCCGAGGTGGACACCAACCGGCCCTTTGTCGACGGCACCGTCCAGGTGGAGGGCTTCGACCTGGAGATCAGCGACTTCCACGGCCCGGAGACCATCGACGCCTGGGACGCGAGCTTCGGCGGCCTCATGCGCACCAAGAGCAAAGGCAACCATCCCTACGTCTCGATCCCGGCGTACCCCAACCGCAAGTTCCGCATCGCCTACATCTTCGTGAGCACCGCCTCAGGCATCGACGGCCCCAAGGACCTGGAGGGGAAGCGCGTGTACGTGAGCAGCACCGCCGGCGTGTGGGCGCGCGGCGCGCTGCAGAATTACTACGGCGTGGACCTGACGCGTGTCCGCTGGTGCATGCCCCACCCCGAGGCCGAGAGCTGGGGCGAGGGCATCCAGGTGGAGCCCCTGCCGCACATCTCCGGACCGGAGGCCGAGCCGCTGGACGAACTGCTGCTTTCGAACGAAGTCGACGCGGTCATCGAGCCCAACGTGCTGCCGTCCGTCAGCCGCCGCGACCCGCGCGTCCGGCGCCTGTTCCGGGACTACAAGAACGAAGAGCTGAACTACTACAAGGCCACGGGCATCTTCCCCATCAGCCACATGGTGACGCTCAAGCAGGACTTCGTCGACCAGTACCCGCACGCGCCGGTGGCGCTCCTGAAGGCGTACCGCCAGGCGCGCGACGTGGCCATGGACCGCCTTTACGGCGCCGACCCCGAGGTACTCATCACCTCCTGGGTGGCCGCCGCCATCGACGAACAGCGCGCCGTCATGGGCGAAAACTACTGGTCCTACAACATCCAGGACAACGTCACCTCGCTGGAAGCCATGATGACGTTCGCGCACCAGTTCGGCCTGACGCAGGAGAAGCTCGATTACGAGGACTTCTTTCACCCGGAGGCGGCCGCGCTGGAGGGTGTGTAACCACACAAGGAGACGAACATGAGTGAAGTCGTCAACACCGACGATCCGCGGCTCGATGAGCTGCACCGCATCATGGCGGAGAACTCCCTGGCGGGGCACTGGCAGCCGCGCCAGCCCATGCCGGAGCTGAAACCGCACCTGTGGCGCTGGCCGGTGATCTACTCCTGCCTGATGGAGTCCGGCGAGGTCGTGAAGCTCGGGCACATCGACGAGGCGGCCAAGCGCCGCACCGTGCAACTCGTGAACCCCGGCCTCACAGCCTTCAAGTCCACCACCCGCACGATCCAGATGTCCATCCAGCTCGTGAAGCCCGGCGAGCGGGCCGAGTGCCACCGCCACACCGCCGCGGCACTGCGCTTCGTGGTCGAAGGCGACGGCACCGGCTACACCACGGTGGAAGGCGAGGAAATGCACATGGAGCCCGGCGACTTGGTGCTGACCCCGAGCTGGACCTGGCACGACCACTACAACCAGGGCGAGAACAACATCGTGTGGCTGGACGTCCTCGACGTCCACCTCATGAACCAACTGGACGCCAACTTCCACGAGAACTACGGCGAGGGACCCGCGCAGCCGGTCACCAAATCCGAGGGCTACAGCCGCCACCGCCTGGGCGCGGTACGCCCACTCACCGAGAGCCCCGGCAACCGCGCCCTCCCCTACACCTACAAGTGGCGCGACACCCTCCCCGTGCTGGAGCAACTGGCGGAAACCGCCGACGGCGACCCCCACGACGGCATCCTCCTGCAGTACGCCAATCCGGTCACCGGCGGGCCCACCATGCCCACCATCGACTGCCGGGTACAGTGGCTGCGGCCGGGGGAGGAAACCCGCCCCCATCGCCATACCAGCAGCACCATCTACCACGTCATGCAAGGCGCCGGCGCCACCGTGGCAAGCAAGGACAGGGACAACGGCAACCCCATGGCCTGGACCGAGCAGGACTGCTTCGTGATCCCGTCGTGGCACTGGCACCACTTCCGGAACGAATCCCGAACCGAGCCCGCGATCCTGTTCTCGGTAACCGACCGCCCGGTGCTGGAGAGCCTGAACCTCTACAGCGAGGAAGACGCTTCCTGACAGCCCGTAACGCAAATCACAAGCGCGGAGAGAGCCGCGCGGCAGGCGTCCCGGAAATCCCTCAATGCTTGACGCCATAGGCCAGGCCAGCATCCACATCCTCGACCCGGTGCACCTCTTCATGTTGTTCGCCGGGACCTTCCTCGGCCTCATGCTCGGAGTCATCCCCGGAATCGGCGGCGTCACCGGGCTGGCGCTGCTGCTTCCTTTCACCTTCGACATGGACGCGGTCTCCGCCTTCGCCTTCATCATCGGCATGCTGGCGGTGACCACCACTTCCGACACCATCCCGTCGGTGCTGTTCGCCGTCCCCGGCACCGTGGGGTCCCAGGCCACCATCATCGACGGCCACGCCATGGCCAAGCGCGGCGAGGCCGGCCGCGCATTCGGCGCCGCCTTCACCGTGTCCGCCATGGGCGGCATCTTCGGCGCCCTGGTGCTGACCCTGTCGATCCCGATTCTCAGCCCGCTGGTGCTCACCTTCGGCTCGCCCGAGTTCTTCATGATGGCCGTGCTGGGCGTGTGCATGGTGGCCAGCCTCAGCGGCTCGGCGCTGATGAAGGGCGTCATCGCCGGCGGCTCCGGGCTCCTGCTCGCCACCGTCGGCACCGACCCCATCCTGAGCGTGGAGCGCTGGACCTTCGACCAAGTCTACCTGTGGGACGGTTTCCACGTGGTGCCCATCTCCCTGGGCCTGTTCGGCCTGGCCGAGATCACCGACCTGCTGGTTTCCGGCAAGAGCATCGACTCGGGCGCCCTGGGCCGGCTCAAGGGGCGCTGGGAGGGCGTGCGCGACGCCTTCCGGCATTGGTGGCTGGTGATCCGCTCGGCCACCCTGGGGGTGTGGATCGGCATCATCCCCGGCCTCGGCACCCTGGTGGTGGACTGGTTCGCATACGGCCACGCCCTGCACACCGAGAAGAACCCCGACAACTTCGGCAAGGGCGACGTGCGCGGCGTCATCGCGCCGGAGAGCGCCAACAACGCCAAGGACGGCGGCGGCCTCATCCCGACCCTGGCGTTCGGCATCCCCGGCAGCACCAGCATGGCGCTGTTCCTGGGCGCCATGGAGATCCAGGGGCTGACCCCCGGCCCCGAGATGCTCAACCAGAACCTCGACGTGATCTTCACCATCGCCTGGAGCCTGGCCCTGGCCAACATCATCGGCACCGGCACCTGCTTTCTCTTCACCGACCACCTGGCGCGCATCGCCACCATCCGCGCCCAGCTACTGGCGCCGGTGCTGCTGGTGATCATGTTCCTGGGCGCGTTCATGGCGCGGCGCCACATCGCCGACATCATCTTGTTCCTGTTCTTCGGCCTGCTGGGCTGGACCATGAAGCGGCAGGGGTGGCCGCGCCCGCCTCTCATCATCGGCTTCGTGCTCGGCTCCACCGTGGAGAAGTACCTCTACATCTCGATCCTGACCTACGGCTGGGCCTGGATGTCACGCCCCTGGGTGATCGTGCTGGCCCTGCTGATCGTCGCCGCGCTGGCGGCGCCGGCGATCCGGCAGTACCGCGACCGGGCCGCCGCCGGCGCAAACGGCTGAGTCCATGCAAAAGGCCGTCTCGCTGCTGTTCGACGGGTTCTTCCTGGTGCTGCTGGCCGCGGCCGTGGCCACGGCCTGGGATTGGCCCTTCGCCACCCGGCTCTTTCCGCTGACCATCGCCATTCCGGTGCTGCTGGTGGCCGCCGCGCAGTTCGGCAAAGACGCGTTCTTCAAGGGCGATACGGACGAGGCCGGCGAGCCGCGCGAACGCATCCGCGATATCGAGGTGGACCGCTCCGTACCCATGCACCTCGTGGTGCAGAGGGCGGGGACCTTCTATCTGTGCGCCCTGGGCTTCCTGGCCGCGATCCTGCTCATCGGCTTCAAGCTGTCTGTGCCCCTGTTCATGGTGTTCTATTTCCGGCGCTTCAGCCGTGCCGGGTGGACCGTGACGCTGATCCTGACAGGACTCTTGACGGGGTTGGTGCTGGGCCTGTTCGACGCCGTCCTGCACGTGGCGTGGCCGGACAACCTGCTGGACTATCTCATCGGGCGCTGGGCGACATGAGACGGCGTCCTTCGACTTCGCTTCGCTACGCTCAGGACGAACGGGGGAACCACAATCGGAGGGAACCCAAACCGTTCGTCCTGAGCGTAGCGAAGCGAAGTCGAAGGACGGCCATTCATCCGGCAGACTCGTGGTAGAGGCCCCTTCGTTGACATCTTCCCTGCGACGCGCTTATAGGAAAGCACGGGTTGTAACGCGAATCAGACCAACGACCATACAAACCAGGAGGGTTTCCATGAAGACGAGAATGACCTGGACATGGCTGACTTTAACCATCACCTGCGTCGTGCTCCTCGCCGCCCAGGCCGGCGCGGCGGACAGCGCCGCGGACTTCTACAAGGGCAAGCGCATCACCATGCTGGTGCAGTACTCCCCCGGCGGCACCTTCGACATCCGCGCCCGCTGGATGGCGCGGCACCTGCCCGAGGTCACCGGCGCCCGGGGGGCCATCGTGCGCAACCTGCCGGGCGGCGGCGGGGTCGCCGGCTACAACCGGCTGTTCCGGCTCCCGCCGGACGGCCTGACACTGCTTACCGCGCACACCAAGCTGGTGGCCTTCGACCTCTTCAAGCAGAAGGGGGTGAAGTACGACTACGGCAAGTTCGGCTACCTGGGACGGGTGATTCCGACCAACACCGCTCTGCTGTTGCGCAAGGATTTTCCGACGGACATTGCAGAACTGCGCAAGCTCAAGCGCATCCGCATCGGCGCCTCCTCTCCCTTCAACGAGGGCATGATCGCCGAGATGTTCGGCCTGCCCATCACCATCGTGCCCGGCTACGGCGGCTCCTCGGAACGCATGGCGGCCATCGCGCGCGGCGAGCTGGACGCCACCACCGCGGCCGTATCCACAGGCCTGAGGTTCAAGGACCGGGTTAACATCGCGTTCACCTTCGCCAAGGACCCGCGCACGCCCGACGTGCCGTCGCTGGCGGAGCTCGACGCCAAGGAGCCGTGGCGCAGCTACGCGCTGTCGTTCTCCGACATCTTCGGCACGGTCGTCACGACTCCGGGCGTGTCCGAGGCCAAACGGCAATTCCTGAGCGCCTCGCTCAAGAAAATCACGACGTCAGAGAAGGCGCAGAAGGAGGCCGGCAAAATGAAGCTCGTGGTGGAGTGGACCGGCCCCGACGAGCTCAAGAAGGCGCTGAAGCCGTTCCTGGAACTCACTCCCGACACCACCAAGCGGCTCAAGCACGTCATCGAGCGCAAGTACGTGGGCAAGCTCCAGTAGGGAGCGGGAACGGCCGCGACACGACGGAGCCAACCATGGAGATCAAGTTCGGACTGATCAGCGCGGATTCCCACAGCGGCTTCGACCGCGACGCCTTCACCTCGCGCATGTCCGCGGCCAAGTGGGGCGAGCGCATCCCGCAAGTGCGGGAGGTGGAGGAGAACGGCCGCAAGGTGGACCGCTGGTGCGTCTACGGCAAGCCCCGGGGCGACCACGTGGGCAATTGTCCGGCGCTCATGGGCGAGCCCTTTCCCACCTACCCCCAGCACTGGGAAGAGATGCCCGTGATGGGGTACGACCCGGCGGAGCGGCTCAAGGCGCTGGACGCCGACGGCGTCGATGCCGAGGTGCTGTTCCCCAATCCTCCGGGCGGCACGTTCTTCGAGTGCGGCGACCCGGAGTTCGAACTGGACGTGGTGCGCGCCTACAACGACTCCCTGGCGCAATGGACCGCGGTGAGCGACCGCTACTTCCCGGTGACCATCATCCCGTACCTGAGCGACCCCGGGACCATCCGGCGGGAGATCGAACGGGCCACCGCGGCCGGGCACCGGGGCATCAACCTGCAGGGCGAGACGCCGGGCTCGTTGCCCCACCTCACGGATCCCTATTGGGATCCCATGTGGGACGCGTGCCAGAGCCTGGACGTGCCGGTGCACTTCCACGGCTCATGCGGCCTCTCGGCGGGCCGCTCCACGCGCTTCTGGCACGGTTACTCCCAGCGCCAGGGCCACTCGGCCATGACCGCCACCTCCGCCACCACGCCGGCGCAGATCATTCCGCACCTGGTCTTCAGCGGCGTCACCGAGCGCTTCCCGCGCCTCAAGTTCGTGTTCGCCGAGGCGGGCATCGGCGGCCTCAACTACGTGCTGGCCGCCTGCGACCACGAGTGGGAAACCCGCCACCTCTGGACCGAGGGGCTGAGCACGCGTCCCAGCGAGGCGGTGCGGCGGCAGATGTTCACGAACTTCTGGTTCGAGAACGAAGGCATCAAACTGCGCCACGACATCGGCATCGACAACCTCATGTGGGAATCGGACTTCCCCCACGTGACCGCCTTCTACCCGCGTTCCTGGGAGGCGGTGGAAGACGTGCTCCAGGGGGTCTCCGCGGAAGACCGCCGCAAGCTGCTCTACGAGAACGCCGTACGCGTCTACCGCATGGACGCGGTGGTGCGCGTGGCGGAACGCGGCACGGAGCCCGTGGAAGCGCACCCATGAGCCCGGGGCGCGATTTCGTCAGCGTCGACGACCACGTCCAGGAGCCGCCCGACCTGTGGACCAGCCGGCTCTCCCGGAGCCGGTTCGGCGACCGCGTCCCGCATCTCGAACGAGACGCCGGCGGCGCCGAGCGCTGGGTGGTGGACGGCAAGCCGCTCCTCGGCGGCAAGGTGGCGTCGGCCGGGGCGCTCATGCCCGACCGCAACCACGAGCCCCTCTGCTGGGAGGAGGTGCCCGCCGCCGCTTGGTCGCCCGCCGAGCGGCTCAAGGCCATGGACGCCGCGGGCGTCGCCTATTCCGTGCTCTTCCCCACCGTCGCCGGCATGGCCGGAGAAGCCTTCGGACAGCTCGATGACCCCAAACTTGAGACCGCCTGCGTCCAGGCCTACAACGACTGGCTGTTGGAGGAGTGGGCTTCCGCCAGCCCGCGCTTCATCCCCCAGTGCATCGTGCCGATCTGGCCGCCCGAGGCCGCGGCCGAAGAGATGCAGCGGGCCGTGGCCAAGGGACACCGGGGGATCGTCTTCCCGGCCCTGCCCATGCACCTCCGGGACGTGCCGCACGTGAGCGACCCGGAGTACGATGCCGTTTGGAGCGCGTGCGAGGAAATGGGCGTGCCGGTGGCGCTGCACGCCGGCGCCTCGACGGAGTTGATGTACCCGGCGTACTCCGGGCTCGCCCCGGCCCTGTCCGAGGCGGTGGATGCGGTGACGCGGCCGATGTCCAGCGTCTACGTGCTCTCGCTGCTGTCGTTCTCGCGGGTACTGCTGCGCCATCCGCGCCTGCGGCTGGTGTTCGCGGAGAGCGCCCTGAGCTGGGCCATGCTGTACATGGAATGGGCCGACCACCAGTTCGAGCACGACGGCTTGGCGCGCGAAGGCTACGAGCTCAAGCCCTCGGAGATGTTCCAGCGCCAGTGCTATCTGACCGCGTGGTTCGACGAGATCGCGCCGTTCGTGGGCTACCTAGGGGAAGACCACATCCTGTGGTCCACCAACCTGCCGCTCACCACCTCCACCTGGCCGCGCACGCGCGAGACCGTGGAGCGTTGCTTCCGGGGCGTCGCCGACGGCGCACGGGAGAAGATCCTGTGGAGCACCGCCGCCGGGCTTTACGGCATCGACGCGGCGAGGTCGGCGCCAACGGGCCGCGATGACGCGTAGGGGCGGGTTTCAACCCGGCCGCGCCCGATTCCGCACGCGTTTCGCGATTGATAGACGGGCATTCTTGGGAGTATAGTTCCACCAACGCAGGATTCACCGCATCCAGTTTCAGTCAAGGAGGTATCTCATGTTGACCGCAAAGGACGTGGGCGGAGTCATGGGCATGATGCCCGCTTTCGCCACCGACGACGCAACCGACATCAACGCGACCCGGACCGTCGCCGTGGACAACCTGGCCGAGGGAGTGGACCGGATCATCAAGGACGGCATCGACGTCATCTCCACCACCGGCACCTACGGCGAGTGCTACAACCTGTTGTGGGAAGAGTTCCGGACCATCACCACGGCGGCGGTGGACACGGTCAAGAAGCGCGTGCCGCTTTTCATCGGCGTCACGAGCCCGAACCCGCGGGAAGTCGTGCAGAAGATGAACTTCGTCAAGGACACGGCCGCGGACGGGGTGCTCCTGGGCGTGCCCTACTACGAGACGCTGCCGGTGGACGATGCGATCCGCTTCTATCATGACATCGCCGACCTGTTCCCGACCCTCAACATCCTGATCTACCACAACCCCGGCAACCACAAGTTCACCCTGCCCGTGGGAGCGTTCAAGGAGTTGGTGAAGAAACCCAGCATCGTCGGCATGAAGGACAGCCACCGGACCACCACCGCGTTCATGAACCTGCAGCGGATCACCCAGGGCCGGATCAGCGTGTTCGTGAACCAGACGCAGTTCTATCCCTACTACGGCATGGGCGCGGCCGGCTGCTGGTCCACCGAGGTGTGGATGGGCCCGTGGCCGATCCTGCACCTGCGGAACCTGGTCAGGCGCGGCGAGAACGACAAGGCCGCCGAGATCATCGCCGACATCAACGTCGCCAGCCAGGGCAAACCCGTGCCGGGCGAGGGCTTCAAGCGGCCCGCCGAGTACGCGGACTACTGCAAGGTGGGACCCACCCGGGTGCCGTTCCTCAACTTCCCGGACAACCAGATCGACCGGGCGAAGAAGCGCGCCGCCCACTGGATGGAGATGAACAAGCGCTACCGTCCGCTGGTGGAAGCCGAGAACGGGCGTAGCGCGGCATAATTTCACGTGAGCTGGCGGGGGCGGCCTGTTGCCGCCCCCGGTCAACCCTTCAAACCACCCCAAACCGAAGAAACCGGAACCGGAGATCGAAACCTGAAATTCTCCCGCGGCGCGCTCGTCCATCGCGGCTTCCGCTCGCTGTGTCTGGCGATTCTGGCCACGTCCTTCGGCTTCTACATCCAGCGAACCATCGAGCTGTGGCTCATCTACGAGATGACCGGCTCTGCGTTTTACCTGGGGCTCACCGGACTGGTACGCGGGATTCCCGTCTTCGTCCTCTCGCCGTTCGGAGGCGTCCTCGCCGACCGCATCGACCGCCGCCGGTTCGTGATCCTGGTGCAGGCCGGCAACGGGATCGTGAATGCCGCGGTGGCGTTCCTGGCCATCACGGGACGGATCGAGGTCTGGCACATCTACTTCTCGGGCTTCATGAACGCGTCGTTGAACGCCCTGGGGGCGCCCGCCCGCAATGCGATGGTACCGGGCCTCGTGCCGCGGGAAACCCTCTTGAACGCCCTTTCGTTCACGGCGATGAGCCGAAAGATGTCCCAGCTTACAGGGCCCGTCCTGACCGGCTTGCTCATCGTCTGGCTCGGCTCCGGTTTGACCTATGCTTTCAACGCCTGCGTCTATTTCTCGGCGGCGTTGCTGGTGGCTGCGATCCGATACGTGTCGGACGTGTCCGGCGTCCGCGAGTCCCCTTTCCGGAGCCTGATGGAGGGTTTCGCATTCGTTCGCCGGGAAACCGCGGTATGGGTCTCGCTCGCCATGGAGCTCATTACCGTATACATCGGGAGCCACCGCGCCCTGCTGCCGATCTTCGTGGCCGCCCTCGGCGCCGGCGCCGAAGGCTTCGGCCTCCTTCTATCCGCCGCCGCTGGTGGCTCCCTTCTCGGCGTCGCCATGATCATGTCCCTGGGCGACCTCCGCTACAAAGGGGTTTGGGTGGCGTTCAGCCTCTTCATCTATTCCGCCGCTCTCGCGGTGCTGGCGCTGTCGGGCTGGTTTCTGCTGGCCATGGCCGCGGTGTTCCTTCTGGGCTTCTTCGAAGCCATTCAGATGGTGCTCTGCAACGCCATCGTCCAGACCACGACGCCCGACAGATTGAGAGGACGGGTTCTGAGCTTCCAGCGGATGATGGGCGTGGGCGGCATGAGCCTGGGGGAGGCCCAGTCGGGCTTCGTCGCCGCGTTTCTGGGCGCCCCCCTGACCCTGATCGCCGCCGCCGCCGTCTGCGTCGGCACCACTCTGGGGCTCCTGACATTCAAGAGGGAGATACGGAAGGCAGACCTGTGACCGGCTCGCCCGTCCTTGTTGCCAGCACACGCCGTGTGGCACATTGGCGGCGAAAGAACCCTTTTGTTTCACTCGACAGCCTCCACCGCAATCAAGGAGATACGGCCATGATGGTTTGCCCCTACGACGACGATCGCTTGCTCTTGATCCTGCAGGTGGACCACTCCCGGGTGACCGGATGGTTGGCCTCCCATTGGGGCAATGACGAGTTCGCACGGCCCGCGCCGTACGCCGCCATGGTGTTGGCGGCGCAGGAGCACGACACCGGGTGGTGGGATTGGGAGATCAAGCCCCAACTCAACGAGGAAGGCCACCCGCCCGACTACATCGGCAGCATCAAGCACCTCGGACTGGACGTGTGGCTCGCGTTCTACCGGAACGGCATCACCCGGCTGGCGGAGCAGGACGCCTACGCGGGCTACATCGTCTCGCTGCACGCGGAGGCGCTCCTGACCCAGGGGAAGGGGCTGCTCTCCTACATGCCCGACTACACGGTGCACGAAGAGGTGCGTGTGTTCCTGGAGGAGCAGGAACGCTACCGCGCGGGGCTCATGGCGCGGCTGAAGGCGTCGCCGGAGTACCGGGACTGCGTGACGGATGAGCAGCTTTGGACGAACTTCAAGCTGATGGAGATCTACGACCAGATGGGACAGTTCGTCTGCAACCGGTATCCGTTCAACGCCACCGACCGCAAGAACGGTCCCAGTTCCACGCTGAGCGGCATCGCGGCGCCGGTGAGGCCGGGGTGCGAGGACGCCGTGTTGAGGTTCGACATCCGGGACGAACGGAACGCCGTGGTTACCCCCTACCCTTTCGACGTCGATCCGTTGCCGGTGTCATTCCAGGGACGCTTGGTCCCGAACCGGTGCTACGAGAGCCAAGCGGAGTTCCTGGCGGAGTATTACGGGGCTGAGCGGCTGCCGATCAGCTACACGCTGTGTTCGGGCTAGCACCCCACCGCCCCTGGATTCCCGCTTCCGCGGGAATGACGGTTCAGGGGGTTGTTGCCTTTCTCAGATGGGGTATTAACACAGCCGTTCCGCGGGAATGACAGTTCTTCTCTTGCGCTTTGAAAGGAGGCCCGACCATGTGGTACCTCGTGCTCTCTCGTTCCCTTCCCGAGAAGGAAGAACTCAAGCAACGCAACTATGACGATCACCGGGACTGGCTGGAGCAGCAGCATCGCGCCGGCCGCCTGCTGTTCTCGGGGCCGACGTCCGACCGGGCCTACGGAATCTACGTCATGCTGGCGTCAAGCCTGAGCGAAGCCGAGGCCCTCGCGGGCGAGGATCCTCACCACGCCCGCGGAATCCGAACCATGGAAGTCCTGGAATGGGCGCCGCACCGGGCATTCCGCATGGACGGAACCACCATCGCCGACGTGGAGGCCATGGCGACCGGGAACGGACCGGCCTTATAAGGTTATCTGGGACGCAGGACGCTAACGCCGGCCGCGACGGTCGGCCCGGTCGTGGCGATGATGCCGGTCACGCCGATCAGCCCGGTCGTGCCTGCGGAGCCGGTCATGCCGGTGAGGCCGTTCACGCCGGTGCAGCCGGTCGTGCCGGTCTGCACGATCGTGCCGGTGGAGGCGGTCGTGCCGGTGAGGTCGGCCGCGGCGGTGCAGCCTGTCATGACGACGCGACCGGTCATGTCGATGGTACCGGCGCGGCCGGTCGTGACCGATCCCGTAGAACAGGATGATGGACGCCGCCCGGTAGTACGGATACGGGCGAGGATGAGGGAAGTGGTGGCGGTGATCCTGGTAAACGCGGGCATGGACCGGCTTGGGCGCGACGGGTTGGAGCCAGACTCCGGCCGCCGTGCGGCAGCGCGTGCTCCAGACCTGGGCCTGCCGGTTGTCGATGATGACTGCGCGTTCGAACTTGCGGCAGTCCTGGCCCGCCGCATTGCGGTAGGTCAGCGTCGGGGTGACCGTGCCCCAATGGCCGGTCTCGGCGTTCTCCCAGATTTCGGCCTCCCCGGTCCTGTTGAACTCGAGCGCGTTCTGAAGCGACTGCTCCTGATGACGCCGATCGGCATCGGACAGCAACGCATCAGGCGACGGCGCGCCCGCCCATGCCGCGCTCATACAGAGCGCCAGCGCAACCGGAACCGCGAACGCGGTGACTAGACGCTTCATGAGACCACCCCCATGCCATGAGTGTGCCGTGGCTGCCTCCAAACCGTCTTCAATTATACGCCCCGGAGTGCCGCCCCACAAACCACCGGCACGAATTTCTCGGACAAGACGCTAGCGTCCGTCACGCTCCATCGCCGCCAACCGTTCCCGTGCCTTGGCGGCGAATGAACTGTCGGGATGGTCGCGCAGGATGCGGTTGTAGAGCTTGCGCGCGTGCTCCTTGTTGTTCTGCACCTCCTCGAACTGCGCGGTCTCGAACATCTCCTCGCCCCCGTCGCCGCAGCCCGCCAGGGGCAGCACCAGCGTCAAGACCAGCAGCACGCGGAGACAGGTCACGCGAATCGCTTCAAACGTCGTCATCGTATTTCACTCCATGTGTGTCGCTCAATTAATTCCCAATTTGACAGGAACCCGCGACTGTGGCGAACTGAACGCCGCATCGTTATCCATTGGAACCCGGCCTTGAGCGCGGAGGGACAGACCATGCCGATCATCGACGCGGACGCCCACGTGGTGGAAATCGACGAAACCTGGGAATACCTCGGACCCTCCGAGCGGGAGTACAAGCCCGGCGTGGTCTACGAGAGGCTGGAGAACGGCGAGACCCTCAAGTACTGGGTCATCGGCGGCAACAGGGTGGGCACGCCGTGGCCCGGGGGCGGGGCGCGCAGCGACGCCATCACCGGCACCTTCATCGGCAACGTGCCGCTGGACCTCAAGGCCAAGTACATGCTCGACGTGGACGCCCGGGTGGCGCACATGGACGAGTTGGGCACCGACGTCCAGGTGCTCTTCCCGACCCTGTGGGTGCACCCGCTCACGGACCGGCCGGCGGTCGAAAACGCCCTCTGCTGGAGCTACAACCGCTGGATGGCCGACATCCATTCGCGGGGGCACGGCCGCTTCCGCTGGGCCTGCGTGGCGTCGCTGAGCGACATTCCGGAGGCGCGGCGGCAGATGCGTTTCGCCCGCGACCATGGCGCGGTGGCGGTGAACATCTCCGGGCTCGACTACCGCAACCGGCTCATCAACGACCCCGACTTCTTCCCGCTCTACGAGGAGGCCAGCGACCTCGACATGCCCGTGTGCATCCACTCGGGCACCAACAGCCCGGACATGGACCGGGTCTGGGGCAAGCCCCTGTGCGGCTACCAGCGCAACAAGTTCGTGGGGCTCGGCGCGTTCCACCTGCTGATCATGTCGAACCTGCCCGACCGCTTCCCCAAGCTCCGCTGGGGCATCATCGAGCTGAGCGCGGGCTGGCTTCCCTACCTCGTCAACGACCTGCGGCGCCGGGTGGAGCGGCGTGGCGGCAAGCTCAAGGAGCGCATCCTGGCCGACAACAACATCTGGGTAGCGGCCCAGATGAACGACGACCTGGAGCACGTCATCAAGTACGTGGGCGACGACCGCCTGGTGATGGGCACCGACTACGGCCACGCCGACTCCTCCACCGAGATCAACGCGCTACGGTTGCTGCAACAGCACGAGTTCCTCGCGCCCGAGAGCGTCGCGCGCATCCTCTACGACAACCCGGTGGAGCTGTACGCGCTGTAGACCGGAAACAATCGATCTCCGTCACTCCGGCGGGGCTTGGCGCGTCGCCACCAAGCGCACCAGGTCGGACACGTTGTCCATCCCGTCGAGGTCTCGCAAGAGCGTGACGAAACGTTCCTGAGTCGCTTCGTCCAGGCGGCCCGCGGCACAGTCGCCGAATTTCCTCGTAAGCTCGTCCCAGGTGAGCGGGTTGTCGGGACCGCCGCGATAGTGTTCCTCGGACTGCTGCCTGTAGGTGCGGCCGTTCTTCGTCGTGAGCTCGATGGCGAACACCACCTTGTCCTTTCCCAAGGCATCGATGGCCGGGGCGACTTCCGTGACGAACTTCCGTTGCAGGTCCTGGCACGGGGCCGAGCGCACGAAATCGTCCGAGAACTCCGCCCGTCCGGCCTTGCGCCGAAGGATGATCGCGGCCATCTGGAACGGCACGCAAGGGCTTCGGCCCCGAAAGTGGTCGCTTCTTCCTTTCCGCCCACGCCCCGCACATAGGTTCGAACGATGCGCGCGCAGGGCTCGGTGGAGCCCGCGAGAATGACCGCCGTGCCGTCGAGGACGCAACGCTTGGCCATCTCGATGGCCTCGGCCGGAAACGCGGCAAACGACGTGTCCACCACGTACTCCGCGATCTGTCGCGTTACCCCGACGGCCCCATGGTCGTTCACCTTCACCCCCTTACGTCTCTCCGCCGGGGCCGGGCGGCGGGCGCTCCGGTTTACTCCTTCAGGAACTCGATCGACTTGCGGTCATAGACCTCGCCGGCGTCCCACATGAGCATGTGGCAGGCCTTGTCGATGATCTCGAGCCGCAGGTCGGGCATCAGTTCCTTGAGTTTGGCGCACTTCTCGGCCGCCTGGTTGCGGTCCTGCTTGCCGTAGAGCAGCAGCATGGGCGGCTTTACTTCCATCAGCCGTTCCCACAGGCGCGGGCCTTCCCGCTTGGGCTCCACCACCCGCTGCCGTTCCAGGAACGTTTCAAGGTTCCGGCCCACGCTCATGCCGTGGCGCTGCTCCAGCACCTCGGGGGTGATGAGGTCCTTGTGATAGAGGTTCGATTCCAGGAGCTTCCTGGAATCCTCCAGCGTCGGCGGCGCGTCCGTAGACTCGGCGCTGCCGTGGGCCGGCGGCGCGAAGCCCGGCAGCCCCTGCAGCAGGCTGCCGCTGCAGATCACCAGCACCTTGGCCACCCGGTCCGGGTGGTCCAGCGCGGTCTCGACCACGATGCCGCCGGCCTGAGAGTGCCCGACCAGCGCGGCCTCGTCGGCATCGATAGCGCTCATGAATTGCGGCAGGAACCGGGTCCGCCAAGCCAGGGTGTAGTCTTCCGGCGCGTCGGACAAGCCGAAGCCCGGCTGGTCGTAGGCCACCGCGCGGAACCCGGCGTCCGCCAACGGACCCATGTGGCGTTCGAACACGTCCGCGGACGAGCCCAGCGAGGCGCCGTGCAGCATGATCACCGGCGTCCCCGAGCCTTCCTCCAGATAACGAATCTTGAGACCGTCTACCGTGACTTCGCGTTCCATTTATCTATCCTCCATTGACGACGCACTATGGTGCAGTGGCCTGTACCATACTTGAGATGGTCCAGGCCACCCGTCTACCGCCTGGGACCATCCCGCTTCGGTAACCAAACGCTGAAGATTGTACTACAGCGCTGCGACAGGATAAGATTCTGGCTATCCTGGCGGCCGCAACAAGCGTGCCGAGATGGATTCCTGATCTGTCCAGTGGACAAGGCATTGTGTCCCTGAATACCATACATGCTTGGCCTGGATTGACAAGGAACAACGGAGGCACACATGGCAACGGAACTTGAACTGCTCGGGCGCATTACAGTGCGCACAGAAGTCTTCGGCGGCAAACCCATCATTCGCGACATGCGCGTCGCGGTGGAGCACATCCTGGGAATGCTGGCGGCGGGAGATACCCCAGAGACCATTCTCAAGGAATATCCGGTCCTGGAGGCAGAGGATATCCAGGCATGCCTGCTCTTTGCCCACCGCTCACTCACGGGCGAGCAGATACATGAGCGTGTGCCGGTCCGTTGACCATCGTGAAGTTTCTTCTCGACGTTTGCGCCTCATCCCAAAGTCTGCACTCAACGCTGGCCGGCTTGGGCCACGACGTGCTTTCAAGCCTGGAACGAGACCCCTGCGCCACGGATGAAGCGGTGCTCGCGCTGGCGAATGATGAGCAACGGGTGCTCATTACCGAAGACAAGGACTTTGGTGAGTTGGTCTTTGTGCGTCGCCTGCCACATCCGTGCATCATACGCTTCGTTGACATGCCGGTTGCGGAAAAGGTAGCCGCCATGCGCGAATTGCTCGAACGACATGCGGACGCGATGCGGGAAGACACTTTGATCGTGGTGACACGGACACGTGTACGGATACGTTGTCGATAATCCAACGAGCAACCTCGCTGACACGGTCGCCCACGACGACCACACGGCTACCCAGAAATCAGCACAGATCACGCGAGGAAGAGCAACGCCGCCGACGGCGAAAAAGACCCGCAGATTATGCTGC
>JAPPNE010000132.1 GCA_028818775.1 Deltaproteobacteria bacterium
TCGAGCTGGCCCTGGAGACCATCTCGCCGGTGATCGCCGAGACCATGTCGAAGCTCAGGGCCCTGGCCCAGTGGGTGAACAACCAGAACCTGGACTCCTGCGAGACCGCGCAGGCCCTGGTGGGAGCGGTCTGGTCGAGGAACGACCGGGCCAGCGCCGCGGTCTGCGCGGCGGTGGGGACGCGGCAGGGCATCTTCTCGGACTATGCCGCCGCGCGCCACGGCTGCGGCTCGGACGGCAGGCGGAACTCGACCCTGGCCGCGGCCTCGGGACCCCTCAGGGAACAGGTCCCCGTGAACGTCAACTACGCCTGGCGCGCCGTGCGGGCGTCGAGCTTCCTCGGCTCGGACCGGGACCTGGGCGAGTTCGCCATGTCCATCTCCGGGACCGTGATCGTCACGGCGCCGGTCTCGGACTCGGACCCTTCCGGCCCCCGGGTGCGCGTCCTGGAGCCGCTGGCGCTCGACCGCCGGGTGACCGAGGTCCTGATGGAGGGCGGCGGCGACCTCCCCGTCTACCGTTGCGACACCGCCGCCGACTGCCTCAATCCCACCCTGGGGCGGCTCACCGTGCCCGCGGCGCGCGGCTTCCGGAACCGGGTCGCCGATCTTCTCCGGCGTCTCGTCGATGCCGTTCGCGCGGACACGGCGCCGCCTGCCGACGCCCTGGGGCTGGTGAACCTCACCACCCTCCCGGTCTACCGGGTCGTGAACACCGCGGCCGCCTACCGGGGAGCGGTGGTGGAGCAGGAGGTGGATTCCCTGGCCGAAGCGGTAGCGCTCGACGTGCTGCAGGTCTGGATCTCGGACCTCCACCGGACGGTGAAGGAACGCGCCGGCACCCTGGACATCGCCGACGGCGACCAGTTGGAGCGCTGGCGCGAAGGGCTCAGGCGGAACCGGGCGGCCCTGGCCCGTCACCGCCACGAGGGGCTTCAGCGGTTCAACACCGCTCTGGCCGTGGTCGAGAAGCTGAGGCTCATCGAGACCGAGCTTGCCGGAGCGCTCTCCGCGGACCTCCGCGCCGCCCTCGCCTTCTCCCGCGGCGCCACGGGGTCGCGTTAGCGCGGCCGCCCAGGGAATCCAGCCGTGCACGAACTCTTCACCCTGGGGGGCGGGACCTACCTGGTGGACCTTCTGAACGCGGTGGCCGCCATCACCGGCGGTGGCGCCTTCGTGACGCTGGCCCAGCTTGCAGGGGTCGCCGGTCTCGCCTGGGCTCTGTTCCGCACCGCCTTCGGGGGCTCGTGGAAGGACAACGCCAGGTGGATGCTTCTCTTCATCGCGGTCTGGGGCGCGATGGTCGTTCCCAGGGCCACCGTGCGCGTGGTGGACCGGCTCGACCCGGCGCTGGCGCCCGCGGTGGTGGCCAACGTCCCCATAGGCCTGGCGCTCTTCGCCTCGGTGACGAGCCAGGTGGGCGACGGGCTGACCCGCCTCACCGAGCAGGCCTTCTCCCTTCCGGCCGATCTCACCTACCGCCGCCACGGCCTCATCTTCGGCGCGAGGCTCGCGGCCGAGGCGACCCGCATGGAAGTCACCGACGCGGTGTTCGCCCGGAACCTCCGGGCCTACGCGCGGCAGTGCGTGTTCCACGCCCTCCTCCTGGGCCACATCTCCGCCGACGACCTCCGGGAGAGCACGGACGTCTGGCGGCTCGTCACCGCCGCGGGCTCGCCTTCCGCCGGGGCATCTCCCGCGCGCATGGTCGAATACGCGACCCGCGGCGCTCCCTCAGGCACGGGCGCCACGACCGTGGACCGCCAGATCGTCACCTGCGCCGACGCCGCCACGCGGCTCAACGGGCTCTGGGTGGCCGAGATCGCGAGAGCGTCCGGCATCTTCGGGCAGAGGCTCTTCCCCGGAGCGGCGACGGAGGCTCTGGCCCGGGCCGAGCTCATGGCCGCTCTGCCCGCGGCCCACGACTTCCTCATAGGCGCTTCGAGAACCGCGGCCGAGATCCTGCGCCAGCAGATGGTGTTGAACGCGATCCACGACGCCGGCGAGCAGTGGGCCTCGGAGGCGGGGAACGCCGCCGCACTGAGGGCCTACACCGAGGCCCGGGCCGAGACCCAGACCGTCTCCGCCTACCGGGCCATCGGCCGCCAGGCCGAGACCTGGGTGCCCATGCTCCGCATCGTGTTCGAGTGCCTCTACGTGGGCGCCTTCCCCATGGCGGTGCTGCTCATGCTCACGCCCGCGGGCGGCGCGATCTTCCGGTCCTACTTCTCGGGGCTCGTGTGGCTCCAGAGCTGGGGGCCGCTCTACGCGGTCCTTCACCGGATCTCCATGGGCGAGGCGGCCGAGCGCATGAGCGCCGGAGCCTTGATGCCGGGCGGTGACATAGGCGTGTCGCTCGTGGCCCAGGCGGGGATTCAGGCGGTGGCGTCGGACGTGGCGGTCATGTCGGGCTACCTCTCCATGTCGGTGCCGTTCCTCGCCGCCGCCCTCGCTTACGGCGTAGGCAGGGCCACCGCGCTCGCGACCTCGGTGCTGGCGGTGGGCCAGGAAGCGGCGTCCTCGGCCGCACAGGAAGGAACGACGGGCAACGTCTCGCTCGCCAACACCCAGACGGACACCCACCGCTTCGCAACGGTGGAAGGACACCAAGTCCGCACCTCGCTGCACGCTGACACCGGCCGCTACACGGGCTACGCTCCCGGAGGCGCGGGCTTCACCGTGACCGGGGACGGCACGGTGGTGGTGGACGCCGGTTCCGCCACGAGCCGGATACCGGCTGCGGGGGTGAGGCTCTCGGAGTCCCTTGCGGCGAGCCACGAGAGCCGGGCGGGCGCCGCCCGTGAGCAGGCCCGGTACTGGTCGGCCGAGGTGGCGACCGCGCGCACCGCGGCCGCCACGGACTCGGCGGCCCTGGTGGAGCGGTTTTCCCGCGACGTGAACACGGGCGTGGCCCATTCCAGGGGCGTCACGGAGAGCGAGAGCGAGACGGTCCAGAGCCTGGAATCCCATCTCAAGGGGCTCTCCGAGGCGGGCGGCATCACGAAGGAGCAGGCGGCGGCTCTCACGAGCGAGGCCAGGGCCGGCGGGGGCTTCGACTTCATCGTCAAGTTCGGAGCGGACGGGTCGGTGAGCTGGCGCGGCAATACCTTGAGCCGGGAGGCCTGGAACCGGATGACGGACTACGCCGAGCAGCAGAGCGTGCTCGACGTATGGTCGCGGGCGGCCGAGGCGTCGAGACGCTACTCCACGGCTTCGGGCGAGAGCGAGCTCAGGAGCCTGGAGGAGAGCTTCGGGGCGAACCTCACGAGGATGCGCCGCTACGGCGAGCAGGAGGCGCTGAGCCAACGCCAAGCCGAGAGCTGGAGCCGGCAGGCGGCCGAGGTGCGGAGCCAAGCCCAGTCAATAGACCGGGATCTGGGCCAGCCCTTCTTCAACTGGCTCAGCACCCGCGCCGGCGCCGACGGGCGCGAGATCGGCATGGCGGGCGCCATGCGCCTAGTACAGCCGCAGACCCCGGAGGACGCCGAGGAGCTCCGGACGCACGCAGCCGCTTTCATCGCGGAGAGGTTCCCGCAGCCCAAAGGCCCGGACCCGGCGTCGGCGCCGGGCCTGGCGGACTACGAGCGAAGCCGCGAGGGGATGCGGGAGTCCCACAGGAGCGGGACCACGGCTGCCTGGGCGGAATGGTCCGGCTGGGCGCGGGACGCCGGACGCGGAGGCGGGAAGCATGAACGGGGGAGTGTCGGGAGAGGAGCCGAGCGCCTGCGCGCCGAGACCGACACGGAGCTCGACATCCGCGAGGCGGAGCGCGAGGCGCGAAGCGGAGCGGCGGAAGAGCTGAGCGAAAAGGGCCGCGCCGGGGTCGCGGCCGAGACCGGCCGGCCCTTCGGCGAGCACGCCGCAGAGGCGGTTCCGCTGGTGGGCGAGTGGCTCGGCGCCAGGCTCTACGGCACGGCGCGGAACGTCGCGCCGGACGAGGGCGGAAAGAAGGAGGGCGCCCGGGGCGGTCCCATGGGCCGCGACGAGGCGCTCGGGCCGTGAGGCCTGAGGCGCTGCCGAAAGGGAGGATCCGATGATGTTCGGCAAGGCTACGCTCCGGGGAGGTCAGACCCTGCTCCACGACGTGCACATGTGGGGGCAGCTGGTGCGCTGGCAGATCATGGGCCTGGTCCTGGTGGTGGTGATCTTCCCCGCCGCGGCGCTCTACCGCTCCACGACCGCCTACGACTGGCGGCTGGTGGGCACGGGGACCCTGGCCGAGTTGAAGCTCTCGATAGGGTACTCTCCCCGCTCGGGCCAGATGCACGAGTGGCGGGAGGGCCGGAAGACCCCGACCCCGATCGTGGACATCGTCGCGGACCCAAGAATCGAATGGCTGCGCAAGCGCATGCTCGCGACGGTCTACGCCAAGGCATGGGCGGGCGCGGGATGGGGAGCGGGCGGCGTGGCCGTCTCCACCCTGGGATTCTGGCTGCTCGGCCGGCGCCTGGGCCGGACCCGGCGCGTGCGGGGCGCGGAGCTGGCCACCGCGCGCCAGCTACGAAGGCGCGTGCAGCCCCTCTCCGAGCGTCTGGCGACGGCCGTTGTTCCAGCGGCGCGGCGGGCCTCGTGCCGCATCGCCGGGATCCCCTGGCCCAGGCGCGCCGAGACCCAGCACACCATCGTCTCGGGCACCACGGGCTCGGGCAAGACCGTGCTGATCTCGGACCTGGTGGCTCAGGTCCGGGCGCGGGGCGAGCGCTGCATCGTCTACGACAAGATGGGCACCTACACGCGGTCCTTCTTCGATCCCGCCCGGGACGTGCTCATGAACCCCCTGGACGCCCGCGCCCCGCGCTGGTCGCCCTTCTACGAGGCCAGGACCTCGCGGGACTTCGACATGATGGCCGCCGCCCTGATCCCCCAGCAGAAGGACACCGTGGATCCGTTCTGGGTGACCGCCGCAAGGCAACTCTTCTCCAACGGCGCGGGGGTGCTGTGGACACAGGGGGTCACGGAGAACCGGAGGCTGGTCGAGGACCTGCTCAAGACCGAGCTGTCGGAGTTGGCCGAAGCCATGGAGGGCACCGTGGCCCAGTCCATCGTGAGCCCGGACAACCCCAAGACCGCGCTCTCGGTGCGCGCCATGCTGACCGCTCACCTGGGAGCGCTGGAGTTCCTGCCGGACACGGGCGAGCCTTTCTCGATCCGCGACTGGGTCGGCCGCGAGGACGAGAAGGGGTTCCTGTTCCTGACCTCCCGGGGAGACCAGCACGCGAGCCTGAGGGGTCTCATCTCGACGTGGCTCGAGATCGCGGTCAACGCGCTGCTCTCGCTCCAGCAGGACGGCGGGCGGCGGATATGGATCGTCCTGGACGAGTTGCCGACGCTCCACCAGGTGCCGAGCCTCCAGCCGGGCCTTGCGGAGTCCCGGCAGTTCGGCGGCTGCTTCGTGCTGGGCATACAGGTGTTCTCGGCGCTCCGGGACATCTACGGAAAGAACGGCGCGGAGACCATCTCCGGACTCTGCGGCACCCGGGTGGTGCTGTCCGCCCCCGACCAGGAGACCGCGCAGTGGTCGGCGGAAAGCCTCGGGCGCGGCGAGGTCGAGGAGTACACGCACGGCATGAGCTACGGCGCCAGCACCATGCGGGACGGGGTGTCCCTCACCCAGCATCGGCAGATGCGCCCGCTGGCGCTCCCCTCGGAGATCATGCGATTGGAGAACCTGCACGGCTACCTGAAATTCCCCGGCCCGTACCCCGTCACCTCCATCCAGCTCAAGCACGTCGACCGCCCGGCTTCCGCCGAACGGTTCGTTCCGCGCAAGGCCGATGGAACCCCGCCCGGCGCGGATGCGCCTCCGGTCGAAGGCGTGGGCGGCAAGGGCGTGCAGGACGATGGCGGCGCCCGCCTCGTGGACGAACCGGTGGACGGCGGAGGTCAAGCCGATCCGATAGACGAGCTGAAGCCCGAGACGCCGCCGGAGTCCGGCACGGACCCGGCACCTCCGGAAGCGGAGGGGCGGACGGAAGACGCGGGCGCGCGGTCGCGGGAGAATCCGCCGCCCGAGCCAGAGCCGGCAGCCGTTGGAAACCCTGGGGACGAATCCGGGAGTCGCCGGGGCGTGGTGATCTGACGTGGTGGCGTCCATCGGCGCGGTCGCGAGCCCTTCCCAGGGCGCCGCCTACTATGAACGCGACGGCTACTACGCGAAGGACGCCCCCGAGCACCGCGCCGCCAGCGCCTGGGTGGGGAGGGGCGCGGCCGAGCTCGGGCTCGAAGGGCCGGTCGACCCCGATGTCTTCCGGTCGGTTCTCGAAGGCCGTGTGCCGGACGGCTCCGGACGGCGCCTCGGACGTTTGGACAGGGACGGCGGCATCACGCACCGCCCGGGCCGCGACCTCACCTTCTCCGCGCCCAAGTCGGTGTCTCTCGCGGCGCTCGTGGGCGGTGACGACCGGGTCGTCGAAGCCCACGACCGCGCCGTGGCGTTCACCCTCGACTGGTTCGAGCGGAACGTGGCGGAGACCCGGATGAGGGACCCCGGGACCGGCCGCGTGTCGCGCGCGGGCGGTCAGAAGACGGTGGTCGCCGCGTTCAGGCACGACACGTCCCGGAACCTCGACCCCGCCCTGCACACCCACTCGGTGATCGCCAACATGGTCAGGGGCGCCGACGGCAAGTGGCGGACGATGTCCAACGAGCGGCTCTATGCGTCCAAGATGGTTCTCGGCGCCATGTACAGGAACGAGCTTGCGCGGAACATCTCGGGGCTGGGGTACGGCATCGAGAAGACCCACGCGGACGGGCGCTTCGAGATCGCTGGCGTTCCGAGGAGGGTGATCGATGCTTACTCGACCCGGCGCGCGGAGATCGAGGCGGCGGTGGCCGGGCGCGGCGCCAATGCCACCGCCGGGAACCAGCGCCTCGCCCAGCGCGCGGCGCTCATGACCCGCTCCGCGAAGCGGGACGTGGACCGCGGCGCGCTCCGGGAGAGCTGGCAGAGGCAGGCTTCGGAACTCGGCTTCGACCCGCGGGCGGTGGTCGAGGCGGCGGTCTCCAGGGAAGCCTCGCAAGAAGCCAACGCAGGACATGGCGCGGGAGGGGTGGAGGCGGAGCGGGCCGCGGAGGAGACCGCGGCGAGGGTGCCCGCGGCCGAGGCGGCGGACTGGGCGGTGGCGCACCTTTCCGAGCGGGAGGCGGTGTTCACCCGCGCCGGCCTGCTCGCCGCGGCGCTCGCCCGGAACCCGGGCGCGGCCGGGTTCGGAGAGATCGAGCGCGAGATCGCGGCCCGCGAGAAGGCGGGGACCCTGCACGCCGTAAGCCTGCCCGGCGCCGAAGACTCGCTCACCACGGCCCGCGCCGTGGCCCGGGAACGCGAGACCATCGCGCTCATGGAGGCCGGGCAGGGACGCGTGGGGCCGCCCATGCGCGTCCGCGCGGTCGACAAGGCGCTCCGGAACGGCCCCCTGACCCGGGGCCAGCGGGAGGCCGTGAAGCTGATCCTCTCGGCAAATGACCGCGTCGTGGGCGTCCAGGGGTATGCGGGCACCGGCAAGACCACCATGCTGAACCGCGCCCGCGCGCTCCTCGGGAAGAAGGGCTACGCGGTGCGGGGCCTTGCCCCGTCGGCCTCCGCCGCCCGGACCCTCGAGGCCGAGGCTGGCGTCGCAAGCGAAACCCTGCAGCGCTTCCTCGCCCGCTACCAGGGCGTGGCCCGGGGGCGCATGACGAGAAAGGGAGAGAAGGCGATGCGGGCCGCGTACCAAAGGACCGTGCTCGTCGTGGACGAGGGCTCGTTCGCCTCCACCCTCCAGGCCCGCGACCTGCTGCGGATCGCCAATACGCTCCGCGTCCCCCGCGTGGTGCTGGTCGGCGACGAGAAGCAACTGGACGCGGTCGATGCCGGAAAGCCGTTCGCCCAGTTGCAGCGCGCCGGCATGAGGACCGCGGTGATGGACGAGATCATGCGCCAGCGGGACCCCGAACTGAAGGCGGCCGTGGAGGCAAGCCTCGCGGGCGACGTGACGCGCGCGTTCGAGAAGCTCGGGACGAACGTCGTGGAGGTCAGGCCCGACGGCCTCGCGGGCGCTGCCGCCGCGCGCTGGCTCGCCCTCCCGCCCGAGAGGCGCGCCGGCACCGCGCTTCTGGCCCCGAGCCATGCCCTGCGGGAGCGGATCAACGGCATCGTGCGCGAGCGCCTCGTGCGGGACCGCATCGTTCGCGGTCCCGCCCTCAAGGGCGAGCGGCTCGTGTCCAGGGGATACACCAACGCCCAGAAGACCCTCGCCGCCAACTACGCCCCGGGCGACGTCGTGGCCTTCCACCGTCCCTACAAACGGCTCGGCGTCGGGAAGGGTGACGAGCTGCGCGTTGCGGAGGTGGACCACAAGACGCGCGCG
>JAPPNE010000133.1 GCA_028818775.1 Deltaproteobacteria bacterium
CGCCGTGTCCGGCATCCACCTGTGCCGCGGCAACCAGCGCAGCATGTGGCACCGCGAGGGCTCGTACGACGCGGTGGCGGAACGGCTGTTTTCCGAACTCCGGCACCGCCGGCTGCTGCTGGAGTACGACACCGAACGCGCCGGTGGGTTCGAGCCGCTGCGCTTCGTCCCCAAGGGCACGGTAGTAGTGTTGGGCCTGGTGAGCACCAAGGTGCCGGAGCTTGAGAGCGTGGATTTCCTGAAGCGGCGCATCGATGACGCAGCCCGCTACCTGCCGCTGGAGCAGTTGGCCATCAGCCCCCAGTGCGGCTTCTCCTCCGACGTGGTAGGCAACCTCATCACGCCCGACGACCAGAAGCGCAAGCTCGAACGGGTGGTGGAGACCGCGCGGCAGGTGTGGGGGTGACTGACTTTCCCAGCTTTCTGGGCGGCCGCGTGACCGTCAAGGTGGGAGACATCACCCGGGAGGCGGTGGATGCGGTGGTGAACGCCGCCAACGGCACGCTGATGGGCGGCGGCGGGGTGGACGGAGCGATTCACCGGGCGGGTGGGCCGGCCATCCTGGAGGAATGCCGCGGCATCCGTGCCACGCGCTACCAGGACGGGCTTCCCACCGGCGGCGCGGTGCTCACCACGGCGGGACGCATGCCCGCGCGGCACGTGATCCACACCGTGGGGCCGGTGTACGGCAGCGGCGGCCCGGACAAGGCGGAGAAGCTGGCCTGCTGCTACCGCAACTCCCTGCGGATCGCCGCGGACGAGAGACTGGCAACGGTGGCCTTTCCGGCCATCTCCACCGGCATCTACGGCTATCCCATGGACGAGGCGGCCGCGGTGTCCTCCCGGGCCATCCAGGACGCCCTGGGTTCCTGCCCTTCCATCCGGGAAGTCCGGCTGGTGTTCTTTCTGCCCGCGGACGCGGAGGTATTCGTGCGGCACCAGATCTTCGGCGCGGGTGATACCTGATGCATCGAGACGGCGGCCTTCGACTTCGCTCCGCTGACGCTCCGCTACGCTCAGGACGAACGGAAAGAAGAAACCGTTCGTCCTGAGCGTAGCGGAGCGAAGTCGAAGGACGTTTCAAGTAAACAAACGGAGACTCGAGACCATGAAGATCAGCGCCATCAAGACCCGGCGGCTCTCGAACATTCCCCTGGACCTGCCCTTCCACGAGCGCCGGACCGCCTCTGTCGACCTGTTGTGGGTGGAGACCGACCAAGGACTGGTCGGCACGGCCGAGATCGGTCACGGCCCGGGGGCCGCCATCCTGCGGTTCATCGAGGCGGACCTCACGCCTTTCCTCGTCGGCCGCGATCCCCTTGAGAACGAGCGCCTCATGCACGAGATGCGCTGGCGCTTCAACCCGCGCGCCGAGCCCGGCGTGTGGAACCCGGCGGTGAGCGCCGTGGACGTGGCGCTTTGGGACATCAAGGGCAAACTCTACGATCAACCCGTGTGGCGCCTGCTGGGAGGGGCGCAACTGTCGGTCCCCAGCTACTTCACCTTCGGTCTCAGGAGCTACGGCCGGGAAGCGCTGGTGGAAGCGGCGCGGCACTGGGTGGAACGCGGCCACAAGCGCCTCAAGCTGATGGTGGGACGCCTCAACATGCGCGGCGAGATCGACATGCGCGGCGCCAGCGGCGCCCACCGGGAGGATGACCCGGCGGAGGACGAGCGCCGGGTGCGGGCGGTGCGGGAAGCGGTGGGGGACGAGGTGGAGCTCATGGTGGACGCCGCCTGCCTGCTGCGCTACGACGCGGCGCTGCGCTGGTGCAAGCGGCTGGAGCCCTACAACCTCATGTGGTTCGAGGAGCCCCTCCTGCGGAACGATCCCGAGCGCTTGGCGGCGCTCCGGCGCCAGACCTCCATCCCCATCGCCGCCGGGCAATGGGAGGACTTCCACGGCCTGGCCGGGCTGGCGCGGGCCGGCGCGGTGGACTTCCTGAACATCCAGGTGGGCTCCGTCGGCGGATTCACCATGGGCATGAAGGCGGCGGCGGTGGCGCAGGCCTTCGACCTGCCCATCGGCAACGGCGCCTACTACGACATGAACCTTCACGCCGCCGTGCCCAACGGCTGGCGCACCGAGTTCCACGTCAACGACTGGCACATGGCCAAGACCCTCTACAAGGACCCGCCCGCCCCGGAGGATGGCTGGGTGACGCTGCCGGAAACCCCCGGGCACGGCATGGTCCTCGACGAAGACGCCGTGCGGGAGTACGCCCGGGACTAAAGGAAGAGACTCATGCCACAACTCGAAGGCAAGGTCGCTCTGGTGACAGGCTTCGGCTCGGGCCTCGGGCGCGCCATCGCGGTGTGTTTCGCGCGGGAAGGGTGCGCCGTGGCGGGGACCTCGACCACGGCGAGCAAGGGCGAGGAGACCCTGGCCCTCGTCGGCGGGGCGGGCGGCACGGCCCTGTTCACGCCCGCGGACGTCCGGTCCTCGGACGAGATGAAGGAGGTGGTGGCCGCCACGGTGGACCGCTACGGCGGCCTCGATATCGTCGTTCACAGCGCCGGCGTGCGCACCAACGGCGCGGTGACGGAGATCACCGAGGAGGAGTGGGACCGCACCCTGGACACCAACCTCAAGGGCGTCTTCAACGTGTGCCGCCACGCCATCCCGGAGATGGCCAGGCGCGGCGGCGGCGTCATCATCAACATCGCCGCCCGCTCGGGGATGATGGGACAGGCCGGACGCGCCGCCTACTGCGCTTCCAAGGGCGGCATGGTGCGCCTGACCGAGGCCATGGCCGAGGACCATGCGCGCCAGAACATCCGCGTGAACTGCATCTGCCCCGGCCCCAACCGCACTCCCATGGTGGACACCTCGACCCCGGAGAAGCTCGCCCGCTACGCTGACAGAGTGCCGCTCGGGCGCATCGGCGAGCCCGAGGACGTGGCCCGGGCGGCCCTCTACCTCGCCTCGGACGCGGCCGCCCACGTGACCGCCGCGATCCTCCCGGTGGACGGCGGCATGCGCCTGACCGGCGCGTGAACGGGGCCGGAGACGGGCGCGGAAGGGGGCTTCCCCGGCGGTTTTCCGAGAACGAATCCGGCCCGAAATGTCAAGCCGAAGGACCGTCAAAAATGGGTTGACCGCTTACCGGGGATGTTCTAAGAGTCCTACTTTCTAAATCGCGAAGAGAGGAAACAGGCATGCCTGACAACTTAACCGTAACGGACAACCGGACGGGGAAAACCTACGAGATTCCGATTCAGGACGGCGCCATCAACGCATTCGAGCTTCGTCAGATCAAGACCTCCGAAGACGATTTCGGCCTCATGAGCTATGACCCGGGCTTTCTCAACACGGCGTCCTGCCACAGCCACATCACCTACATCGACGGCGAGGCCGGCATCCTGCGCTACCGCGGATACCCCATCGAGCAGTTGGCCGAGGAAAGCACCTACCTGGAGACCACCTACCTGATCTTCCACGGCGAGCTTCCCACCGCGGCGGAGCTGGAAGACTGGAGCTGGAACATCAACCACCACACGCTGCTGCACGAGAACATCAAGAAGTTCATCGACGGCTTCAAGTACGACGCCCACCCCATGGGGACGCTGGTGAGCTCCATCGCCGCGCTGTCGACGTTCTACCCCGACTCCAAGAACATCTTCGACCCTGATTCCCGGCGCAAGCAGATCTATCGCCTGATGGGCAAGATTCCCACCGTGGCGGCCTTCGTCTACCGCCACGCCATGGGCCTGCCCTACGCCTACCCGGACAACGACCTCAGCTACACCGGCAACTTCCTCAACATGCTGTACAAGATGACCGAGCTCAAGTATTCGCCCGATCCGGTGCTGGAGAAGGCGCTGGACGTGCTCTTCATCCTGCACGCGGACCACGAGCAGAACTGCAGCACCAACGCCATGCGCAACGTCGGCAGCTCCCAGACCGACCCCTACTCGGCACTGGCCGGGGCCGCCGCCGCCCTCTATGGACCGCTCCACGGCGGCGCCAACGAGATGGTGCTGCGCATGCTGGAGGAGATCGGCTCCAAGGACAAGGTGCCGGCCTTCATCAAGGGCGTGAAGGCCGGGGAGGGGCGTCTCATGGGCTTCGGGCACCGGGTCTACAAGAACTATGACCCGAGGGCCAAGGTCATCAAGAGGATCGCGGACCAGGTGTTCGAGGTAACCGGGCGCAACCCGCTTCTGGACATCGCCCTGGAGCTGGAGCGCATCGCCCTGGAGGACGAGTACTTCATCACGCGCAAGCTCTACCCCAACGTGGACTTCTACTCCGGCCTCATCTACCAGTCCATGGGCCTCCCGGTGAGCATGTTCCCGGTGCTGTTCGCCATCGCCCGCACCTCGGGATGGCTCGCCCAGTGGGAAGAGATGTTGGTGGACCCCGAGCAGAAGCTCGCGCGCCCGCGCCAGCTCTACCTGGGCGAGCAGATCCGCGACTACGTGCCCATGGACCGGCGGAAGGCGGCGTAGACGTTCCGCGGAAAGGAAATGAACATGAGAAGATTGCTCACGGCGGCCAGCGTTCTGGCGGCGCTGCTCGCCCTCGGAGGCCCCTCCTGGGCCGTATCCGGCAAGCTCGTGCTCTACACGAGCCAGCCGAACCGGGATGCGCAGCAGACGGTCGACGCCTTCAAGGCCGAAAACCCCGGCGTCGAGGTCGAGTGGATTCGTGATGGAACCACCAAGGTCATGGCCAAGCTTCGGGCCGAGTTCGCGGCCGGGAGCCCGCGGCCGGACCTCTTGCTGATCGCCGATACGGTCACCATGGAAGGCCTGAAGCGCGAGGGCCGCCTGATGGCCCATGCCGATGCTCCCGTGGGCGTCTACGATCCGGCCCTCCATGACAAGGAAAAGCACTACTTCTCCACCAAGCTCATCACCACCGGCATCGTCTACAACACCAAGGCCGCGATGAAGCCTTCGTCCTGGAAGGACCTCGTCGACGCCAAGGCCAAGGGCCTCGTGGCGATGCCGAGCCCGCTGACCTCCGGCGCGGCCCTGATCCATCTCGCCACCCTGACGGCTCACCCCGAGCTGGGCTGGTCCTACTACGACAAGCTCGCGGCCAACGGCGTCAATCCCAAGGGCGGCAACGGCGGCACGTTCCGCGCGGTCGCCGGCGGCGAGAAGATGTACGGCATGGTTGTCGACTTCCTCCCCATCCGTGAGAAGGCCAAGGGATCGCCGGTCAGCTTCGTCTTCCCGAAGGAAGGCGTGAGCGCGGTCACCGAGCCCGTTGCGATCCTGAGCACGGCGAAGAACCCCGAGGCGGCCAAGGCCTTCGTCGACTTCCTGCTGTCGCGTCAGGGCCAGGAACTCGCGGCGAGTCAGGGGTATCTCCCCGCCCACCCGGAAGTGACGCCGCCGCCGGGCTTTCCCAAGCGTAGCGAGATCAGCCTGATGGACTTCGATGCCGGCAAGGCGCTCACCGAGGCCGAAAGCAACAAGAAGCGTTTCAGCGAGGTCTTCGGGAATTAGACCACCCGCGAGGGTTCATCGCTTGACCCGACTCTGGGGACGGTTTCAACGGGGCGGCGAGCACATGTTGTTCGCCGCCCTTGTCTTGTTTGTCGCCTTGCTGAGCGTGCTGCCCATGGGGCGGCTCCTGCTGGAAGGCATCGCCCCGGGCGGCGTGTTCGATACCGCGGTCCTCGAAGAGGTATTGTCGGCGCCCTCGACCTGGCGGACCACCGGGCGCACCCTGTTCACGGCGGGTCTGGGCACGATTGTCGCCATCGCTCTGGGCACGGCGTTTGCTTTGGCGGTGGCGCTCACCGACGTGCGCGCGAAAGGGGCCCTCGTCTTTTGTTTCATGTTGCCCCTGATGATCCCGCCCCAGATCACCGCGCTAAGCTGGATACAGTTGTTCGGTCCTTCGAGTCCGCTTCTCAACGCGCTCGGCATCGCGCCGCCGCCGGGCACGCCGCACCCCATGTACTCGCGCGAGGGCATCAGCCTGCTCCTCGGCATCCAGCACTCCGCGTTGGTGTTCCTGGCCATGCGGGCCGGTTTGCGCGGCCTGCCGCGCGAGATCGTCGAGGCCGCCCGCGCCTCCGGCGCGGGCATTGCCAGGGTGCTGCGCGACGTGGTCATTCCCGTGATGACGCCGGCGCTGGTGGCGGGCGCCGCGCTTGCGTTCGTGTCCGCGGTGGGCAACTTCGGCATCCCCGCTCTGCTGGGCATTCCGGCCCGCTACACCGTGCTCCCGACCCTGATCTATCAGCGGTTGTCGAGCTTCGGACCCACCATCATCTCCGAGGTCGCGGTGCTGTCGATCGTCGTGGGGCTGATCGCGTTTTCCGGCGTTCTGCTCCAGGGCTGGATGTTGCGGCGGCGCGACTACCGGACCATCGGACCGGCGTCCCAGCCCCTCGACTTCAAGCTCGGCGGTTGGCGGCCGTTCGTGGAGGCGGCAAGCTGGCTCGTGATCTTCTTCATTCTGGTGGCGCCCTTGACCGCGTTGATCTCGACCTCGCTGGTCCCCGCCTATGGCGTGACGCTCGGGCCCGGCACGGCGACGCTGGACAACTATGTCGAGGTGCTTGCGCGGCAGGACGCGACGATTCGTGCCTTTCGCAACAGTTTCTTCCTGGCGGGCGGGGCCGCCGTGACCCTGGTGGGCGTCTCCCTGGTATTGGCCTACTTCGTGACCCGGCGGCGCAGCCGCATCCTCGGCGCCCTGAACCTGGCGGCGGAGCTTCCCTATGCGCTTCCGGGGGTCGTCCTCGCCATCGCCGCCATTCTGATCTTTCTGAAGCCGCTGCCACTGCTGGGCTTCAGCATCTACAACACCGTGTGGATCATTTTCGCGGCGTACCTGGCGCGTTTCCTGACGTTGAGCTTGAGGCCGGTGATCAGCGGCTACCTCCAACTCGACCCGACCCTTGAGGAAGCGGCGCAGATGGCGGGAGCCACCCTCGTGTACCGGCTGCGCACGGTGATGATGCCGCTGCTCGCGCCGATTGCAGCGGCCGGGGGCATCGTCGTGTTTCTGACCGCCTTCAACGAACTGACCGTATCGGCTCTCCTGTGGTCTTCGGGCGCGGAGACGCTCGGCGTCATCGTCTTCAACCTCGACGACGGCGGCTTCACGACGCTGGCGGCCTCGGTCGCGGTGGTCACGGTGCTGGTCGTGTTGCTGTTGATGCTGGCGACGCAGGTGATCGCGCGGCGGCTGCCCCCGGGAGTTCTGCCATGGGAGGGGTAGGGGCCGCTAACCGGACAGGACACTAGATGGCGTGCATAGCCGAA
Organism: Deltaproteobacteria bacterium; assembly: GCA_028818775.1. Classification (NCBI taxonomy): domain Bacteria; kingdom Pseudomonadati; phylum Myxococcota; class Myxococcia; species Deltaproteobacteria bacterium. The sequence continues at coordinate 7,234 of JAPPNE010000133.1, forward strand.
GGAGAGAGGAACAACAGCCGCCCCGGCTAGGGCGGGAGAAAACCGGGGGGCGGGGGGGGGGCGGCGGCGGCGGCGGGGGCGGCGGCATT
>JAPPNE010000134.1 GCA_028818775.1 Deltaproteobacteria bacterium
TCTATCCCAAAGGCGTCGCCCGTTGATCCCGTTCCACACGAAAGCCGGAAGCGCCCGGATTTCTCCAAACACGTACAACCTGTTGGTTTATATGTGTTTTCTTCAGATAATCTCAGGCTGTCGTCGTCACCGTAAGCGAATCGCAAGCGGATTGAATACAACAACGGCGTCAATCAGCGCGTGCCCGTCTGCCCGCCAAAGTAGAGCCCCCGTCGAGTGAACGAACGAACCTGCCCCTAATAAGACCCCTATTGGACCCTTATTGGACCCCCATTAGACCCCAATCGCAGCAAGGAGCCCTACTGGCTTTCTCCCGACCGGATTCGTCTCCATCGGGCGGCTGGTCCATGACCAGTTGACTCCGCCAAACCACGATCACGCAACCCCGCTAAGGCTCGCTTGATCTGCCGTTCGCTGGCATCAGATACCAAACCAGCGGCGATTTCGCGCAACGCCATGCCATCCTCCGTGTCTTCCAGCAGCGCCAGAATCGCCTCCTGCCGCTTGATAAGTTCGTTCCCGCCGCGCCTCGACGGCACGGAGCGGGAACGCCGGAAGCGTACCGTCACGCAGTCGCCGCGTTCCTCGATCTCGGGTCGGGGCAAACCGGCGGCCGTAGCCAACTCAGCCATCCTGAGCGTACCGCGGCCCCATTCCTCGATGATGCCACGCCGATAGAACGTGCGTGCGATGAGCGGATTCCAGGGCCTCGACTCGTGCGGCCCGAACAGATCATCCGGAGTCAACCCGAAGTGCAGCGAGCCCGGCGACGTCACCTCCAGGCGGTCGTCGTACACTGCCAGTCCAATGGAGCCGCCGCCCATCGCGTAGTCGCGATGACATAGCGCGTTCGCGAGCGCTTCCCGTGTAGCCAAGGGCGGGTAAAGAGGTTCGTCGATGCGCTGGATGCGGCCCGACTCGAACCGGCTGGCGATGGGAAGGGTATCACGCAGGAAGCGTTCCGCACTTGCCAAGAGCGTGAAGGCGTTGCCATTGAATTGGCGATTGTCCAGGAACTCGGATCGATCGAGCCCTCGGAAGCGAGCCACACGGAGCAGGCACTGCGGGATCTCGCTTTCCAGCCGCTCGGCATTCCCAAAGAGCGCTACTGCTGCCCGAAAGAGGACGCCTTCGCGAATCAGACCCAAACCGCGCAGCAGCTCCTCCGGCTCCCGACTGCCAGGTTCGTTCAACCGACCAATCCGCACTCCCTCCGCCACAGTATTGCGGATTTCCACCGTGTCCAAATCGTCGACAGTCCATCCGGTGGCGGGCTGGTTTTCCCAGCGCTGCTCGTTGTGCATGCGCTCGAAGAGCATCCGGTTGTATTCGTCGACCGACATGGTCCGTGTCGTGTTCCCCACGCGCCGATAGGAGGCTCCCCGGTATTGATACGGCGGCGAGGCACCCCGACTCACGCGAATCGCGACCACCTCCAAGTCCCCGGATACTCGGACTCTCTCGATCTCTGGAAACGTCGGCGGATCTATTCGTTGTATCTCGGCGCTTACCTCCTCCAGCGTCCGTTCGCTCACCTGCTGACCCACGATGCTGCCTTCCGGCGTGACGCCGAACAAAACGTACCCGCCGCGCCGATTGAGCATGGCGCACACGGTCGCTGCAGCCTCGCGTCGCGTTCTCGTCGTGGCCTTCAACTCCAGCGTCTCGGATTCGCCGGATGCAACGAGCGCCGAAATCTGTTCAGGAGTCATGCGTGCATCTCCGCCACCAGCCGTCGAACCTTCACTCTTGACCCTGGTCGTCGTCGACTAGGCCGAGTTCCCTTAGCGGGACGTTGAAGAAAGACTCCCTTGCCCGTGCCCGGCGACATCTTCAAACGAGCCCTTCTGACCACTTCGCGAGAAACAGGGCCTGATACCTCGGTTCAGGGTAAAAGCAGCACCGCCGCGAAGAATCTTGCCAGCGGAGCGCCCCTAGACAAAACCAGGGAGTCATTCGTAATTCTCAATCGGCAGTTGAATGCCTAAGTCAAGGTCCGCCACGGCCTTGACAACCACCTGGGCTGGGATTCCGGCATAGTGCGGAGAGAACGCATCGTTCTGTTGATACTGACCCGTAGCATCCACAATAGAGAGGCCCGCGATGTACCCGTCGTCGGACATGACGGGGCCGCCACTGTTCCCCGGTCTAGAGACTGCGGAATAAAGGAACAAGCTGTCCCCGTTCAATGAAGTGACCGACTGGTTCGTCACCGCTCCTTGCTGCATCGTCACGGACGCTTCCCTGAGCCCTGGGAGCTTCGGATATCCAAGCGTATAAACGGTCTGTGCCACGACTGGAGCTTGAAAGATCGCTCCCTTTAACGGAGACAATGGCGGCCCATTCACTCGCATCACTGCCACGTCAACCTTGGGATGCGCATGGACAGATTCGTTGTTGACCGTGTACGCTTGGCCCTGAAACGTCTGCTGCTCGTCAACTTCCTTCATGTCGGAAAGCACGTGCCGGCAGGTAAGTACGAAGCATGGGTGGACGACGAGCCCTGTCCCAGCAACCGCAGCGCCATCCCGGTTGGTCCCGGTGATGTGGAAGTCGTGTCCGGTGAGCGGTTCCGCATTTCCCCCGTTCGGCTGCTCCTTGCCAAGGGCCTTGTGGTTGGACGCTGGGTTCGTAGCACTGAAGAAACTGCAAGCCAACAGCACGAGCTTCAGTCTGGACGCCAATCCCCACGGCGCATTCATGGTGTCTTTGCCAAATAACTGATTCGGTTCCATCGGCGTCGATGCCTACCAGGTCCTCTTTAGCCAGCATTGTACGGCCCCAAGCAAGGCGAATCAATTATGGGCATTACATTGGAGTCACATGAGCCTCAACTGGAGATCGTTTTGCTGTTCAGCCTCGCCATGGTCCGCTTCCCTTCACTGCTCTACTCCTGCAGGATGTTCGCCCCGATGCTCTCCGCCACCCTGGCCGTCGACTCCTGCACGGAGTCTCGCGCCAAATAAGCGTACCGTGCCGTCGTCCGCACCTTCTGGTGCCCCAGGACCTCTCCGATCATGGATAGACCCTCTCCCAGCACGTCCTCTCAGCGAAGCCCCAGGACCGCTCGTGGTGCTTCTCCACCTTGTAGCCGCGAACAAACTGGCAGGGGTTTGACACAAGCGGAATGCCGGTTGTAGTTCTTTAGGCTCCGCGCACGAGACTGCCATCGAGGACGAGCATGCTGACCAGGGAAGACAACGACATCTTGACACAGGTAGGCCCGGGCACTCCCATGGGCACGCTGATGCGGCGCTACTGGGTGCCGGTGGTCCTTTCGAGCGAGCTGGAGGCGGGGGGCCGGACCAAGCGGGTACGCATCCTGGGCGAGAGCATGGTGGCGTTTCGCACCAGTCGGGGCGAGGCCGGCCTGCTGGGCGAACTGTGCTCGCACCGGCGCGTGTCGCTCTACTACGGACGCGTGGAGCCGGACGGGCTGCGCTGCTGTTACCACGGCTGGAAGTACGGACTCGACGGACGTTGCCTGGAGATGCCCAACGAGTCACCGGAGACGGACTTCAAGCACGCGGTGCGGCATCCCGCCTACCCCTGCCGCGAGCGCGGCGGGGTGGTGTGGGCGTTCATGGGTGATCCCGCGCATGTGACCGACCTGCCGGACTTCGAGTGGCTGGGGCTGGCGGACAACCAGCGCTTCATCTCCAAGTACTACCAGAGCAACAACTACTTTCAGGCCTTGGAGGGCGGCATCGACTCCAGCCACATCTCGTTCCTGCACGCGCCGCTGGACACCACGGACCGGAGATCGCTGGAGAGCCTGGAGAAAGCCGGCTTCGGCGTGGACACCGCGGTGGGGACCACGGACCGGAGCCCGCGCTTCGAGGTGGTGGACACGGACTACGGCGTCATGATCGGAGCCCGGCGCAATGCCGCTGACGACCAGTACTACTGGCGCATCACGCAATTCCTCATGCCCTTCTACACCATGCCGCCGCCCCAGGACGAGGATCCGATCCTGCACTCGCACGCGTGGGTGCCGGCGGACGACGAGCACCTCATCAACTGGACCATCACATGGCACCCCACGCGCCCGTTGCGGGAAGAAGAGCTGGCTTCCCTGGCGGACGGCTTCAGTTCCCACATCACGCGGTTCGGGCCGCCCGTCAACGGCCCCTACGGCGATGTCCGCCCCGAGGCGACTCCGGACAACGACTACGGCATGGACTGGGAGGCGCACCGCACGCGCATGTTCTGCGGCATTCCCGGTTTCGGCATGCAGGACCGCGCCATGACCGAAAGCCAGGGCCCCATCTTCGACCGCACACTGGAGCGCCTGGGCACCAGCGACACCGCCATCATCAAGGTACGCAAGTGCCTCATCGACTCCGCCAGGATGCTGCGGCAGGGACAGGCGGACCCGCCGGGGCTGAACCCGAAGCTGCACCATGTCCGCGCCACCTCGGTGCGGCTGCCCAGGGACGCGGTGTGGGTGGAGGCGGTGCAGGACCGCGTGAACATTGCCTCGTAGGCCGCGGCATTCGTTGCCAACACGTACGCGGGGTCCAGTCGGCAGCCGGGAATCAGTGACGTTCGACCGTGACGTTTGAAGAGTACATGGCCGTGCCCTACGTGCTGCGCGTGGCGGCGGTCCGCGGGCCCGACGGCCGGTGGCTGCGGCGCGCCGAGTATCCGGAGTTCCCGGGTTGCTTCGGCGAGGGGCTCTCACCGGAAGAAGCCCTGGACGACCTCGACCGCAACCGCGAACGCATGGTGCGCGAGCTTCTCGCGGCGGGCGCGGACATCCCGGTGCCGCGCCCGCCGCTGGAACGGCTCATGAGGACCGGGAAACAGAGAGGAGACTTGCATTGAGCTTTGGAATGAAACAGGCGCGGGCGCTGGTGGATGCAGGCATTCGCGCGGCCGAGGAGAAGGGTTACCTGGTGACGGTGACCGTGGTGGACGCCGGCGGCAACTTCATGTGGGCCGGGCGCATGGACGGGACCAAGTTCGTGGCGCCGGACATCGCCCGCGGGAAGGCTTTCGCTGCCGCGGCCTTCCGGCAGAGCACCGGGGGTCTGGAGGAGAAGGCCAACCCCAAACCGGTGTTCTACGCCGGCGTCCAGATCATACACGACGGCCGCATGGCCATCGGCCAGGGCGGCTTGCCCATCTGGATGGACGGCGAGGTGGTGGGCGGCATCGGCGTGAGCGGCGCCGCGCCACACGAAGACGAGGAAGTGGCCGCCGCGGCCCTCGAGGTCGAGGGCTTCGCGTTCCCGGAGGCCGACGTGGCCATGCGCGCGGCCCTGGGCCACTCACGGTAGCCGGCGCGTGGATCGCCTCCAGAACAAGGCCGCGTTCATCACCGGCGGCGGAGGGGGCATCGGCGGCGCCACCGCCATGCTGTTCGCCGAGGAAGGCGCCGGGCTGGCCGTCGTCGACCGTGACGGCGCCGCGGTCGAGGCCACGGCCGCGGATATACGCGCGCGGGTGCCTTCCGCGGATGTCCTTCCCCTCGCGGCGGACCTGAGCGACGAAGCCGAGGCGCGCCGGACCATGGCCGCAGCGGGCGCGCACTTCGGCGGACTGGACATCCTCGTCAATGTCGCCGGCATCCGGGTCTACGGGGCCTTGGCCGATGCCGAAAAGGACACTTGGGAGTCCATCCTGTCCGTCAACCTGATGGCAACGGTCCATTGCTGCAAGGCAGCCGTGCCCCTGCTGCGCGCCCGGAGCGGCGGCAGCATCGTCAACGTCTCTTCGGTGTTCGGGGTGACCGGGCGTGGGGGAATGGGACAGTACGACGTCACCAAGGCCGCGGTGGTGAGCCTCAGCCGCACCTTGGCAATCGAGGAAGTGGGGCACGGCATTCGTGTAAACACCGTGTGCCCCGGCCCCACCATCACGCCCTTTCACATCGCGCGCGCGGAGGCTCGCGGCGTCAGCGAGGAGGAACTGCGCCGAACCGGCGCGCAGCACACGTTGATGAAGCGCTGGGGCGAGCCGCGGGAAGTGGCCAGCACCATCCTGTTCCTGGCCTCGGACGAATCGTCATTCGTCACCGGCACCACCCTGGTGGTGGACGGCGGCGCCTCCGCCGCCAGCGCGTAGAACCGGACGACGGGCCGTCAGTCCGCCAGGGGCACCACCGCGAACACGTGGGGGTCATCGCCGATGACGCGGCTCCGATGCCCACGACCGGTCAGGTCATCCGCGAGCATGATGTCCCCGGCCTGGAAGCGCCGCACCTCTCCGCCGCCACACTCGATATCCCAAGCACCCGAAAGGGTGAACAGGTACTGTCGCCGCGGCGCCGGATGCCAGTCCAGCAGCACGCCCGGCGGCACGCGACGCACGTTGACGCTCTTGGCGGCCCCAAGGGCCGTGCTCTCCATCTGGCGATCGGGTTCGAACTTGAGGTCGATGTCCTCGAAATGGGATTCGCCGTCATCCCCGGTGTAGAGTCTCACTGCCTGCATGTTACCCCCCGCCTTGTTCTCGAAAGAGGCCCCTTTTCGCCGGCCCGATTCTTTCCGGAACACCAAGCCGAAACGTGCCACCGGCCGGGCCGCGCGCATGGAAGCCATGCGCCAGCGCGTCCCGGCCGGTGGAGTGTTCACGGTGACTCGGGAAAGCTCTGCTACTTCTTCTTCAGGGCCTCTTCGAAGATATCCGAGTACTGGTTGATCAAGCCGTAGAAGCCGTCGAGCATTTGGTTCCAGTCGTCGCCCACGACCGCGGTTATCGTGGCCTTCATCCTCTTGAACCTTTCAAGGACCTCCGGATCCTTCAGCGCCGTTTCGAACGCCTTCTGCAGGATCTCCTGCCGGTCCTTGGGCATGCCCGGCGGTGCCGTCACCACGCGGTGAGAGGCGAGGACCCTGAGCTGCGGGAAGCCCAACTCCCCCACCGTCGGGACATCCGGGTACCTGGGATCGCGCTCGTCCAGGTAGACCCACATGGCCCTCATGTCGCCGTCCTCCACGAAACGCATCTGGCCCGGGGAATCCAGGCCCAGGGCCCTGGCGTGACCCTCCCCCTGAACGATGCCCTGGTTGGCCGCCGGAGCGCCCGGATAGCCCAGGATGAACCTCGGATTGAAGCCCATGACCTTGGCGGTCAGGAGGTTCGTGATCCATCCGGTGGCGCCTACTCCCGTACCGGTGAGAAGCACCTCCTTGGCGTCCTGGAAGTCCTTGAGATTCTGGAAATGAGTCTTGGCGCCCACCGCCCATACGTAGGGGCCCGAGGAGATCCGTCCGAGCCAGGAGAACTCCTTCAACTTGTAGACCGGCTTGGGACTCGCGAACAACTCGGAGACGATGGCGCCGGGTATGTTGACGGTCCCGATGGTGTAGCCGTCGGGCTTGGATTTCCAGAGGATGTTCCAGGCGATGCTTCCGCCGGCGCCCGGCCGGTTCCTGAGAATGACATTGACGCCGAGGGCCTTCTTCAAGCCGACGCTCACGGCCCGGCTATGGAGATCGAACCCGCCCGCCGGGGCGTAGGGGATCAACCACGTGATGGTCTTGCCCTTTTCCGGCCATGTCCCTTGAGCTGATGCATCCTGTGCCGGTACGGTCATCGCAAGGACGACCAACAAAAAGCCCACGCCCATCAGGTTACGCCACATCGGAAACCTCCTTGCCGGTTTGCTGCCTGTGCTCCCTTATGTCCGGATGGTCCGTTCTCTTCCGCCATTTCCGTCGCACCCGTATGCCACACGCTCGACGCAACTGTCAACGAAAACACATGTGAATACACACGTCGGGAAGACGACTTCGGGCAAGCTGACACAGCCACAAGGCGTTGCCCGGTGCAACCGCTGAACGGTCGCAGTCAGGCGAGGCCCTTGAAGTAGCTCAGATCCCCCTGGCCTTCGCGCAGGATCGTGACGGTGTCGTCGACGAGCGAGATGACGCTGGACGCCAGCACCGGAAGCGTGCCGCACTCCATGATGAGGTCCACCCGATGTCCGAAGATGGTCTCGAGGTCGGCGGGGTTGGTCACCACCTCCTCGTTGCTCTCGTTGGCGCTGGTGCTGACCACGGGGTTGCCGAGCTGCTCCACCAGCGCCAGCGGCACCGGGTGGTCGGGAATGCGGATGCCCACGGTCTTCTGCTTGGACTGGAGCACCTTGGGGGTCTCCTTGGTGGCGGTGAGCACGAAGGTATAGGGCCCCGGAAGGAACCGTTTGAGGACGCGGTGCACGAAGTTGGACACGTGGCCGTAGCGGCTCACCTGCACCAGGTCGGAACACACGAACGACATGGGCTTGTCGGCGTCGCGCCCCTTGATGCGACGGATGCGCTCCACCCCGGCCTTGCTGGTGACGTCGCAGCCCAGGCCGTAGATGGTGTCCGTCGGGTAAACGATGACGCCGTCGCGCTTGAGCACCTCGACGGCTCGGTCCACGTGCCGTCCCTTGAGGTGCTGGGGGTCGATGCTGAGAGTCGTCGCCATTGGAGTCTCCGGTTGGGTTGCCGTCCGGGTTCAGGGAGAGGACACGTCGGTCCGCCGCGTCATGAACAGGTCCGCCGGCAAGCGCGTGCCGAGGTCGCGCTTCTTCGCCTCTTCCAGCACCAGGTGGCCGATGGCGGCGAACTGGATGCCCATGCCGCAGTTGTTGTTGTGGTGGGTGATCTCCGAGGCGGTGGTGCGGCCGGCGATGTTGCCGATGACCAGGTCGCCCAGCTCGTGGATCTGCTCCCAACCGATGATGCCCTTCCTTATCGGCGACATCAGCTCGGGCTGCTCGTCGATCTCCACCTGCTCCTTGGAGTTCACCACGATGAGGTCGCAGTTCTCGATGGCGGCGTCGTCCAGCTCCCGGCGCTTGTCGAACCAGTCCGGGCCGATCATGGACACCAGATGCGTGCCCGGCTCCAGCAGGTCGCCGTCGAACACGGGATCGCCGGAGTTGGTGGCGGTGACGACGATGTCCGAGTCATGCACCACGTCCTCGGGGCGCCGCACCGCCCGCGCCTTCACGCCGTAGCGCTCGGTCACTTCCCGGGCGAAGCGCTTACGGTTTTCCTCGTGCAGGGAGAACACCTTGACCTCCTGGATGTCCCGCACCGCGCACAGGGCGTCCACCTGTCCGTGGGCCTGGGTGCCGCTGCCGAAGATTCCCAGCACCGACGCGTCGGGCCGCGCCAGGTACTTGGCCGCCACGCCGCTGGTGGCACCCACGCGCAGCGCCGACAGGTAGTGGTCGTGGACGATGCCCTTGAGAGCGCGTTCCTTGATGCTGAAGAGCAGGACGAAGCCCGAGAAGTCGCCGGGGAACTCCATGCGGCTGCCGCCGCCGACGTTGCGGAAGCGTATCTGCGACGAATCGAGACGGACCGCGGCCGTATCGAACGCCGGCACCGCGCCGGGGATGACGTTCAGCCAGTACCAGGTGCGTTCCTCCCCCTCCAAGGGCATGTGCAGCCGGCGCCGCGGCATCCCCTCCGCGATCTTCCGGCCCAGCTCGACGTAGGCCGTTTCCACGGCCTCGACGATCTCCTCCATGTCGAGGAGGCCCTCCATGTCGTCGTTGGTCAGAACCCTTACGTCGTCGTCAGGCATGCTGCGGTTCCCCACGGACAGCCCCTCGGCCGTCCCTCGATTCGCTTCTTCCATCGCGCGGTCCGCCCCCGCTTGCAACGGCCGCGCGCCATGGTGCTCAACGTAGACCGACCGGCGGCGGACCGTCAACCGACGCCGGGGATTCCAACCAGCGCTGGCGTGGTGTCCGGTGATTTCGCCAGTACATCGGCATGAATGCGCAAAAAATTGATGATAGAGTCACAAGTTGTGGCGCATTTGAAACACGGCCGACACTCCGGCTCGATCATGGCCTGAAAGGACACGACCCTTGAAGAACACAGGTTTCCGGGCAACGATGGCGGTCCTTGTTTGGGCTCTCGGCACCGTTTTCATCCCGGCCGTTCATGCGGTTGCCCAGCAAACGGCCCCGCGGGACACCGGCCTGATCGCGCGACTCAAGGAGAACGCGGCCCGGTTCGAGTACTCCACCGGCAAGCCGGGCGGAACCTTGACCCTGTCGACGATCTCCGGACCCAAGACGTTCAACCTCGCCATCTCGACCGAAACGTCCTCCACTCAGATTCTCGACTACGTGTTCGAGGGCTTGGTCGACACCTCCTGGCTTACCGCCGAGGTGGAGCCGAGCCTGGCCGAACGCTGGGAATCATCGGAGGACGGTCTCGTCTGGACGTTTTTCCTGCGCAAGGACGTGGAATGGGCCGACGGGGCTCCCTTTTCGGCCGACGACGTCGTTTTCACATTCTCCAAGATCATCTACAACGACGCCGTCCCGGCATCGGCCCGGCCGGGCCTCACCATCCGCTACCGCGATGACGCCACCCAGACGTGGAGAAAAGGCCAGGCCAAGGTCGAGAAAGTCGACGCGCACACGGTCAGGTTCACCCTGCCGGCGCCCTTCGCGCCTTTCCTGCGGGCTATGGGTACGCCCATCTATCCCGCACATATCCTGGAGAAGCACGTGGACGACGGGACCTTCACGTCCACGTGGGATGTCGGCACGAAGCCGGGTGACATCATCGGCACCGGACCCTTCGTCATCCAGCGCTACGACGCGGGGGAGCGCATCGTCCTCAAGCGGAACCCGCGGTACTGGCAACGGGACGCGGCCGGAAACCCCCTGCCGTACCTGGACCGCGTCGTCTACCTGGTGGTGCCCAACCTGGCCACCGCGCTGTTGAAATTTCAGGCGGGTGAAACCGACCTCCTGGAAGTGTCGGGCGAGCACTATCCGATCCTGAAACCGCAGGAAGCGGCGAAGAACTTCACCCTGTACAAGCGGGGACCGAACTTCGGCACCACCTTCCTCGCCCTGAACATGAACGCCGGAAAGAACCCCAACAACGACGCTCCGTTCGTCGATCCCGTCAAGCTGAAGTGGTTCCGGGCACTGGACTTCAGGAAGGCGCTGGCGCACAGCATCGACAAGGACAGCATCATCGACAACGTCATGAACGGACTCGGCTATCCGCAGTGGGCGGCGGTGAGCCCCGCGGCCGGCGACTTTCACAATCCGAACGTGACCCGGTACCCGTACGACATACGCAAGGCCAATGCGCTGCTCGACGGCCTGGGCTGGTTCGACGTCGACGGCGACGGCATCCGGGAAGACGCCGAAGGCAACAGCCTCGTCTTCAACCTCGCCACCAACTCCGGAAATACCGTGCGGGAACGTGTATGCACGCTCATGAAGCAGGACCTGGAGAGGATCGGCATCCGCGTCAACCTCAGGTTCCTGGAGTTCAACAAGCTCGTATCCCAGCTCACCAGCACCTACGATTGGGAGGCCATCGTCATAGGCTTCACGGGGGGCGTGGAGCCTCACCACGGCATCAATTTCTGGCATTCCAGCGAACGGCTTCACTTGTGGTTCCCAAACCAGGAAGAACCGGCCACGGAGTGGGAGAAACGGATCGACGAGCTCTTCGTCCGCGGAAGCCGCGAGCTGGAGCACCGAAAGCGGGTCGCGCTCTACCGGGAGTTCCAGCAGATCGCTTCCGATCACGTCCCGGTGGTCTATACCGCGCTCGCCGAGCGTATCACGGCGCTCCGAAACCGCTTCGGCAATGCGACGCCGACCCTGTTCGACCTGTTCGACCCACGCAGACTTCACTTGAAGTGACCGGCATTGCGGCGCCGGTCCGGGCACGGGTCACGGAGAACCGGACGATCCGAACATGACCGCATACATCGCACGGCGGCTGCTGATCACGATTCCGTCGCTCTTCGCCCTGACCTTCGTGATCTTCATGATCATCCAGATCGCTCCCGGCGATTTCTTCCACCAGTGGGCTCTCCAGCCCGACCTCGATCAGCGGCAACTGCGCCAGTGGAAACGCGAGTTCGGCGCGGACAAGGGCTGGGGCACCCAGTACCTGCGATGGCTGCGCGGCGTGTTGTTCGACATTCGTTTCTCGAGCGAGCGCGTGCGCATCGCCGACTTCGAGTACAGGGATCTCGCGACCAACCGGAGCGCCTACGCAATCTCCGGCAGCGCCACGCCCATCCTGGTCCCGCTGCCCGAGGACGGCACCTTCGGCCTCGGCTTCAACTTCGACGCGCCCGGAGAGACCGGCGTGCTGGGCAGGACGGACAACCCCAACACGGCCAGTCGACGGCCCGGCAATCACTGGTCCGGCGATGACTTCCAGTCCATCGAGATGGAACTCCGCAACGACCGGGTGAGGGGCGCCGACGTTTTCCTGCGCATCCAGGACGGCAACGGCAAAGCCTTCCAGGAGCGGCGCTCCATCGATACGGACGAACCCGCATCCGTCGCGCTGACCGACGCGGACTACGCCCGTTTCGGCGTGGACCGGAACAACCTCAAGGGGCTGTTCCTGTTCGCGCGGCAGCGCGGCGGCCGGCCCGCGGTGCTGGAAGTCTCCTGCGGGACGGGGGATACGGTGGCGGGCGCCGTGCATCATGCGCTGGACCCCCTGCGCCGTCTGGCCCTGGTCCGCAATGCCCTCCCGCCGGAACTCGGAGAGTTGAGCCGCTGTGACCGCGTCGCCTTCAGGATCATCCCGGCGCCGGCGCCGCCCATGACGGCGACCGTGACGTTCCGGGACATGGACGCCAACACCTACGCGACGGACGTACGCCTGCGCCCCGGGGTCACCACCTCCCTCTCCGTCGACTTCGCGGAATTTCACGCCGCGGGTCTGGATACCACGCGCATGGGGCCCATCTCGTTCCGCGGCGACGTTCCGGGGTCGCTCTTCGTGGATGAGATCCGCCTCGAGAAGGCCGGCACCGGCTTCCACGTGGGCGCGCCGGACTTCGGCAAGTCCATCGCCAACCGCCAGCCCGTCTGGACCACCATGTGGCCCTTCCTCAAGAACACCATGCTGTTGAACGTGCTGGCCATTCTCTTCACCTGGCTGCTGTCGCTGCCCATCGGCATCTACTCCGCCACCCATCCCTACTCCTGGAGCGACAAGGCCTTCGGCTTCATGGCCTACATGGGCATGGCCCTGCCCTCGTTCTTCCTGGCGCTGCTGCTGCTCTACGGCGCGTCCCTGACCTACGATCTGGACCCGGCCAATCCGTTCTACGAACTTCTTCCCATCGGAGGACTCACGTCCGCGAACTACCACGACCTCGGCACGTGGGGACGGATGACGGACCTGGCGCGTCACTTGGTTCTGCCGGTGCTGGTGCTGGGAACCGGCTCCATGGCGGCGCTGGTGCGGGTGCTGCGGGCGGAGTTCCTCGACAAGAGCCACATGCAGTTCGTAGTCACGGCGCGGGCCAAGGGCCTGTCCAATGCCATGGTGAACTACAAGCACATCCTGAGGAACGCCGTGACCCCGTTCGTGGCGGGCTTCGGCTCGCTCCTGCCCACCCTCATCGGCGGTTCGGCCCTGGTGGAGATCGTTTTCGGCTACCCCGGGATCGGGCAACTGATGCTGACCGCCGTACGCTCCTACGACATCTACGTGGTCATGGCCAGCTCGCTGGCGGGAGGACTGCTGCTGATCATCGGCAACCTCCTTGCCGATATCCTGCTGGCATGGGTGGACCCGCGCATCAGCTACAGGTAGCGCCCATGCCGCCCGAACCCGACAACGCCATCCGCGAACGGCGCGGCGCACCCGGTTCCCGCTCTCCGCTCCGCCGCGCGGTTTCGCGTCTGAGGCGCAACCGCCTGGCCATGCTGGGATTCTGGCTCCTCGTGTTTCTCTACGGCACGGCCCTGTTCGCGGATTTCCTCTCGCCCCATCACTATGCCGCCAGCGCCCGCAAGAAGGCCTATCATCCGCCGATGATTACCTGGATCCACATCTCCGACGAGAACGGCCTCACGTGGCCGTACGTGCGCAACAGCGTTTTCGAGTTCGACAAGAACCAGCGCAAGGTCTATCGGGAGGTGCCGGGCACCGCCTACCCCATCGGAATCTTCGTCACCGGAGACCCCTACCGTTTCCTGGGACTGGTGGAGACGCGGACCCACCTGTTCGGCCTGCGCGGCGTGGAGAACTATTCCCACACCGACCCCGACCGGCCCATGCTGTTCCTGCTCGGCTCGGACAACTTCGGCCGCGACGTCCTTTCCCGCCTGCTGCACGGCGGGCGTGTCTCACTGTCCGTGGGGCTGGTGGGAGTGGCCATCACGTTCGTGCTGGGAATGCTCATCGGCGGCGCCTCCGGCTATTTCGGCGGCCGCACCGACATGCTGATTCAGCGGCTGTGCGAAATGCTGATGATGGTGCCGGGCTTCTATCTGCTGCTGGCCCTGCGCGCGGCGATTCCCGCGGACTGGACGTCGTTCCAGACCTACCTGGCCATCGTCGTCATCCTGAGCTTCATCGGTTGGGCCAGCCTTGCGCGCATCATTCGCGGCCTCGTGCTGTCCATCAAGGAAATGGAATACGTCACCAGCGCCCGGGCCATGGGCCTTCCCCACGGGCGCATCATCGTCCGCCACGTGCTCCCCAACACGTTCTCGTACGCCATCGTCGCCGCCACCATGTCCATCCCGGGCTACATCCTCGGGGAATCGGGCCTGAGCCTCATCGGCCTGGGCATCCAGGACCCGGAGGCATCCTGGGGCAACATGCTGGCCCTGGCCATGGACATCGCGCAGATCCGCTTCCACCCGTGGGTGCTGATCCCCGGCGTCCTGATCTTCGTCACGGTAATGGCGTTCAACTACATTGGCGACGGTCTTCGCGACGCGCTCGACCCGCACGGCGTCCGGGAATGAGACGCTAGCGGCCTGTGGCGCGGAAAGAGGCGCCGGCGGCGACGCAGTCCTGGGGTCTGTCGGGATGGGTTCGGCGCGACCGTTCCGTCAACGCCGGCCCCGGCGCCGAAGCGCCCGGGGCGTAAACTGGTTCCGGTTCAGCTCCAGATCGAAACGCGCCGGCTCGTACTCGTTGCTCAGCCCCCTGACCAGATAGCGTCCGTTCTGGAGGTCGTAGATCGACATGCCCATGCTCCACAGCACCGGCACCTGGTAGTGGTTGACGATATAGGCCTGGCTCACCCGCCATATCTCGCCGCGGGCATCGTACTGGTCCACCACCGCGATCTGCCAACTGTCCTCGTCGAGGTAGAAGGTGCGCCGCGGGAAGATATGCCGGGTTCCTTGCTTCAACCGCGCCTCCACCACCCAGACCCGGTGGAGCTCATAGCGGGTCAGGTCGGGGTTGATGTGGCCCGGCTTCAGGATCTCGTCGAAGCGAGAGCGGTCGCTCGCGAACTCGTAGCTGTTGTACGGGATATAGATCTCCCGTTTCCCCAACAGCGTCCAGTCGTAGCGGTCCGGCGCGCCGTTGTACATGTCGGCCTGGTCGTTGGTGCGCTGGCCGTCGGAGCCCGTACCGGGATTGTCATAGCCGACGTTGGCCGCGCGCCGGACGCGGCGCTGGCCGGGGTTGTAGACCCACGTCTTGCGCGGTTCCGCCGCCTGGTTCAGGGTCTCGTGGACAAGGATCAGCGCGCCCGCCAACCTCGGCGGGGACAGCACCTCCTGGAGGAAGTAGGCGAGCTTGTTGTCGATGCTCTCCGTGGTCGCCCCGGGTTGCTGATAACCCCACAACACCTGCTCGCGGATCTGCACCACCACGTAGGCGCCGTCGGCGGTGGGCGCGGCCTGGCCGCTGGTGACGCGCACGGATTTCCCGCGGTAGCGCAGCAGGTGGTTCCAGATGGCCTCGAGCCCGTTCTTGGGAATCGGAAACGGGATGCCCTCGGCGGCGTGCACCACGCCGTTGCCGTCGTCGGTGAGCGCCGCCGTGGCGGCGTTGGCGATGGTGCGCTCGTAGATGCGCGGCGGCAGCGACGCCGTGCGCCTGGTCTGGTAGACAGGCATCCGGTAGGTTTCGGGATAGCGTTGGAGCACCGCGATCTGGCCCGGAGTGAGATTCGCCTCGTAGCGCTTGTAGTTTTCCGCGGTGATGGTGAAGAGCGGCTTGTCGTCCGGAAACGGATCAACCAGGCGCCCTCCGGGCCGGTAGCCGGCCGGCGGTTCGGTGATGCCGCCCTCCCATGCGGGAATGGCGCCGGACGCGTTGCCCGCCTTTTCCGCGCCCAAAGGCGTCAGATCCGCTCCCAGCCGGGCGGCTTCGCCCGCCGTCACCTTCGCCCCCGCCGGCGCCGACGCCGCCATAAGCGCCCATGCCAACACGATCGCCGAAATCGTCCGTCGCACAGTCATGTGATCCTGTCCCCGTCGGTCAGAAGGAATAGCTCACCGTAAACGAAACAAAGTCGCGATCGCCCAGCATGTTGTGCTGGCCGGCGCCGAAGAAGAGGGTGTAAGCGAGCTGCGCCCGCCACGACAGCAGGTAGTCCGCGCCCACCGACAGCGTTACCGTCTTGCGCCCCTCCACGAAGTTGGCGATGGGTCTCGGCGCGGTGCCGTTGACGTCGTGCGCGAAAGCGACCTGCGGCGCCAGGTTCACCGCTCCCAGGGCGTTGCTGTAGCCGCCCCGCAGCACCGCCCGGTAGCCCCAGGAGAACGGGTCGGCGAAGCCGGTCTTCTGGGTCCCGGGTTGGATCCCGTTCGCTTCGAAGATCGGATTGCCGCTCATCGACGTGCCCGGGCCGTCGTAACGGAGCTCGGACTTGCCCTCCATGTCCCGGATCTGGGTGAAGCCGGCCTCGGCCAGGACGATCCATCCGTCGGAGCCGAGCATGGGGGCCAACGCCTTGGACACCGCCATGGTGCCCTGCACCACGTCCTTGCGGCGAAAGCCCTGAATCTCCTGGCCCGGGGCCGCCGGACCGGTCTGGCTCCTGCTGAACAAGCGCCCGGCGTTCGCCAGAGCCGGCACGTTCCGAAGCGGACTGAGCGCGGAGAAGAACAGCTCCGCGTTGTCGATCTGGAGCGGCTGGTCCCGGCGATAGGCGACCTCCGCCTGGACGGTGAAGCCGCTGGAACCCAGCTCGCCGTTGAAGCTGACGCCCATGAGGTCGATGTCCTCGGGAAATTCCCTGAAGTACCGGATCGAGCCGGCGAAGCCGCCGGGAGCCCTCAGTTGCCTCGGGTCGCCCGCGTAGAGGGATACCAACGACAGACGGCTGTGGATGCGCGCGTAGTAAAATCCGAACTCGGAATCGTTCAGGGCCGCCGCGAAGTAGCGCAGGGCCACGCCGAACTGCCCGTCATGGCCGGCGTCGCGGTCGGCGGCGCGCGGCACCCGGGAGCAAAGCCCCGCGGGATTCCTTCGGCTGGGGCAGGCCGGATCGGGTGCGTTGGGACTGTCGTCTCCCCTTCCCGGACGGCCGAGGCCGAGGTGGACGGTATCCCCCCCGGGCCCCACGATGTCGCTGGTGGAGAAGAACGTGCCTTGCGCTTCGATCTCGGTGTGGTCCCAGCGGAACTGGTAGAAGCCTTCCAGGGAGAAGCTGTCGCCGATGCCCACCTTCACGTTGGCCGCGGGGACCGGCACCAGCACGTCCCGCAACTCCGCTCCGGCCACCCGCAACCTGGAGACGTCGGCCGGGTTGATGGAGTTGATGCCGCCCCGGAGGAAGACACTCTCGCCCCAGCTCATGACCTGGTTGCCCAATCGAACCGAGACCGGTACGGCACCCGCGTCGAAGTCGCCGGCCACGTAGGCGTCCAGCAGCGTGAAGTCACGCCCGGCGTGCCGCCTGGCGGCCTTGGACAAGGGCGTGCGCTCGGTGTCGCCGTCGGCCACCACGTGATCGTAGAAGTACAGCACCCGCCCGAACAGGCTCAACTCCGCGCCCGGGTTCTCCAGGTTGAGCTGCAGCTCATGGTTCACCTTGGTGTTGAGGGAAACGAGATCGCCGCGGTCGAAGTTGAGGTTGCCGTCGTCGGTGTTGAAAGAGAAGGCCGTGCCGCCGCTGGCGCGGCTGAACAGCAGGTCGTCCCGTCCGGACACCCGCATGGCCGCGCCCATGGAAACGGTGGTGTCGAAGTACCCGGTGATGCCGCTGTCATTGGCGGGCAACGGCAACGCGGCGGCGGACCGAGGGGCAGCGGCACCGGCCGCCGTCAGCAAGCCCGCGAGCACCCACGCCGCCCAAGTCCGCGTCCGAACGCCGTGGTTGCGGGAACCCATGAAAGACGCCAATGCCGGTCTCATCCAGCCATCTCCTCTGCTCACTACTGCTCCGCCGCCTGCTGCAGCGCCGCATAGAAGTCCCGGTACGGGGTCCCGGCGATTTCCTGGGGCAAGTCACGCAAGATCTCCACGGTATAGGCCACGGGCAGCGCGACGCCCACCACCGTACGAACCAGGAGCTTGTCGCCCAGGCCGCCGTCCTCATGAACGACGCCCACCACGTGTCTGAGCCCGTATTTGCCCCGGCCCGGTCTCAAGTCCCTCAGCACCATCGGCGCCTCCACGCCGCACCGGACATCGCCCGGCCGCCGCACGAAGGTGTCCCAGACCGGCGGCTCACTGCTTGAAGCCATACTCGCTCCAGTTCTTCAGCACCTTCTCCCGCACCTCTTCGGAGAAGATCGAGTCCAAGGTCGCCTTCACCGGCGTCTCCCACTCCCGCGACCACTCCCCGGGCCAGGTGCAGTCGTACAGCACCGTGGCGCCCTTCTGCGCCGCGCGCTCCGCCTGGCTGTAGCAGGGAGTGAGCGTGTTGGCCCGGCCCTCGTACTCGATCACGTGGATACCGTTGGCCGGG
Source organism: Deltaproteobacteria bacterium (assembly GCA_028818775.1). NCBI lineage: Bacteria > Pseudomonadati > Myxococcota > Myxococcia > Deltaproteobacteria bacterium. Next base: position 18,631 of record JAPPNE010000134.1, read on the forward strand.
TGGCACTTGGTGGAGAAGGCGTGCAGCACCTTGCCCATGTCGAACACGTCGGTGTCGGTGTCCACCAGGAAAAGCTTCGAGAGCAGCGCGCGGCGCGAGGTCAGCACCTGCAGCACCTTGCGGGCCACCTCCTGGCCGCCGTAGTCCACGCTCATGACCGCCAAGTGCACGGCGCCCTCCGGCGGCACGTACACGTCCCGGACCGGCACGCCGTGGCGCGCGAGCCGGCGCTTGATGGCCAGGGCCCCGGACAGCGCGGTCACCGTGGAGCTGTCGTCCTTGTAACCGGTGGCGTCCACGGTGAGCACGGGGTTTTTCCGATGGGTGATGGCGGTGGCGCGGAACAGGATGCCGTTGCCCATCTCACCGGTACGGTAGCCCGGGTACTCGCCGTAGGGACCCTCCAGCCCCACCCGATCGGGCAGCACCTCCCCCTCGATGACGATCTCGGAGTGGGCCGGCACCAGCAGGTCGCTGGTCTCGCAGCGGATCATCTCCACCGGACGGCCCCGCAGTCCGCCGGCCAGACTGGCCTCGTCGCCCCCCAGGGCGTAAGTGGCGGCCGCGGCGAAGTGCGACAAAGGGTCGGTGCCGATGGCGATGGCCAGGGGCATGGGCCTCCCCTTGGCGACGTAGTGGTCCTGAAAGACCTTGCCCAAGTGGCTCGTGGGACGCGGGAAGCCGGTCAAGTGGTGCGCGTCGTACACCATGAACCGGTACATGCCCCAGTTGACCCAATCGCTGTCCGCGTCCCTGGAGATGACCAGATCCCAGGTGCCCAGGTAGCGTCCGCCGTCGCCCTCGTGGAGCATGGGCGTGGGCAAGTCGAAGAGGTTGGCGTCCGCTCCCTTGCGGATCACCTGCTTGCACGGCGCCTCCGTGACCTCCACCGGATCGATGGGGTTGGCCTCGCCCTTCTCGTAGGCGTCGTATATCTCCCGTACCGTCGCGGTGGGAGGGAGACCGAGCGCGATGGCGATGCGCCGCCAGGTGGCCACCGGGTTGACGAAGACGGAAACCTCGTCCACGTAGTCCGTCACGCGCTTGAACCACACCGCCGGGCCGTCCTTCTCGCAGGCCAAGCGGCTGATGGCGCCCAGCTCCAGGTCCCAGCTCACCTCCTTCTCCACCTCCACCAGGTCGCCGGACTGCCGCAGCGCTTCCACGAAGGCGCGGTTGTCGTCGAAGATCATCCGCTCAAACGTAAGTGGCCGGAGTGATGATTGCAAGTGAATGAAACGTCCTTACAAGTGAATTGACGCCCCCACGGACTTCAGCGGGCGCGCCCGCCCGCTTCATGCTAACGACGGCCTTCCTCGAGCGCGATCAGGGTGAAGACCTTCTTCATCTCCTGCTTCTTGAACTTGCCGGAGAGGCGGCGCATGACCTCGCCCTTGTCCTCGGACAGCTTGATGCCCACCTGCCGGTATTCGTCCAGCACCCGGCTCTTGAACTCCATCTCTTCACACACAGCGGCGATGCACTCGTCGATGCAGGTCCTGAAGGCTTTGATCTCGTCGTCCGCGTATTCTTCCGCCAGCAGCGGATAGAGGGTCTCCCAGGTCAGCACGTCCTGACTCTCGAACAGGTTCCAGCAGGTGGCGATGACCGCGGCCTTGTTGATGCCGCCGACCCAGTGCACCTCTTCCACGGACTCGGGCTTGCACTTGAACAGGACGGTGGCGCCGTCCCGCGTGCGCACGTACCACACGGCGCCCTCGACCCCGGCGATCTTGCCGTCGTCCACGGCGCGATTCTCGCGCTCCAGCCGCTCGCGGATCGCGCCGTACTCCGCCACCGGGTCCCTGCCCGCCGCCAGCGTGCCGTAAAGAGTTGCCACCGGCACGCCCCGGCCGTCCAGCCCGGAAGGCGACCGGGGGCTGCCGTCCCCGGTGACGCCGAAGAGCAGGACGCAGTCCAGGGGCTCGTCGTACAGGATGAGATGCGTGTTGCGCCGGCCGTAAAGCTCGAAGCTCAGGGAGCATCCGTTGATGTCCGCCAACTCGGGAATGACCGGATAGCGCGCCAGCATCTCCCGCCACAGGTCCAGGAAATCGCCGAAACGGCCGTTCCTCAGGACCGGAGACAGCCGCAGCTTGTAGGTGAGCCGACGGCGCCCTTGCGCGTCGCGATAGACGTAGGCGAGCACATTGGTGCCGTCGTACTTCTCGAAGACCTCGATCTCCCGCACCGGCGGGAAGTTGAACTTGCCCTGGCGGTCGAAGGGGTAGTGCAGCTTGGGTGTGGCGAAGACCACCTGCGGTGCGGGCGCTTGGTTCACGTGCGTGACGGCCAGCGCCCCGTAGCGGTGATCCGGCCTGCGGGAAAGGAAGCCGCGCAGGGCCACGTCGTTAAAGGGATCGACGACGTCGAACTCCTGGAGCCACTTGGCGTCCAGGGACAAGGTTTGGGCGGCGGCTTCGATGTCTTCCATGGCTGGAACGGTACCCATAGATAGAACCGTACCGGAAAAGCTCGGCCCCGCAACACCCCGCGCCCGCACCCATGTCACGCGGGCCGTTTGTCCCGAATGCGCCGCACCTTGATCCGGTTCTCGACTCCGAGAGAGCGGCCCAACTCGCCGGGCGAGAGCAGCACGGCCTCCATGGTGAGGTTGGTCGCGACCTTCAGCTCCCGCTCTAGTTGCCGCTTGATCCCGTCGCCGGCCTCGGCGCCGGGACGCATCTCCACTTCCACCGTCAGCGTGTCCTGCTGTCCCACCCGGTCCACGGTGACCCGGTACTCGCGGGTGAGCTGCGGCAGCCGCTCCAGGGCGGTCTCCACCGAGGTGGGGTAGAACGGGATGCCGCTCACCTTGACCATGTCGCTCAGGCGGCCCCGGAGCTTGGAGATGCGCCGGAAGGTGCGGCCACAACTGCATTCACCCTCGATGAACGTGCACAAGTCCTCGATGTTGTAGCGTATCACCGGCGCCGCCTCCTTGAAGAGGCAGGTGACGACGAGCACGCCCTCCTGTCCCGGCGGCACCGGCTCGTGGGTGGCCGGGTCGAGCACCTCGAAGATATAGGCGTCCTCGTTCACGTGGTAGCCGTTTCGTTCCTCGCACTCGAAGGTCGGGGAGCCGGTCTCCACGCTGCCGAAGTTGTCGTACGCGGATACGCCCCAGCGAGCTTCGATGGCCCGCCGCGCGGCCTCGGTCATGGTCTCGGAGGTATGGATCGTGCGCCGCAGGCGGAAGTCCTTCCGGAGGTCGAAACCCTGCGCCTCGGCCACGTCCGCCAGATGGAGCACGTAGGACGGTGTCCCCGCCAGCACGGTCACGCCCCAGTCCCGGGCGATCTTCACCTGCCGCTCGCTCGGAGTGACGCTGCCGCTGCCCGTGGGCACCACGAGCGCACCCAGGCGCATGGCGCCCTCGGAAGCCGTGAACCCGACGATGAAGAGCGTATAGGCGAAGACGACCTGAAGGATGTCTCCTTCCCTCACCCCCTGGGCATGGAAACGCCGGCTCCACAGCCGGGCGATTATGTCCCAGTCGTTGCGCGTGAAAAAGAACGGCTTGGGGTTGCCCGAGGTTCCCGAGCTGGCCTGGACCCGCACCGCCGGGAAGTCGCCCTGGTAGTCGCCGAAAGGCGGATGGAGCCTGAGGCTGTCCTCGAAGTCGCTCTTACGGATGACCGGGAGCTTCAGGATGTCGTCGGCGGTGCGGATGTCGCCGGGCGCGATGCCTGATGCCTTCCAGCGGTGGCGGTAGAAGGGAATGCGGTCCCAGGACCGCCGCACCAGGGCCGCCAGGCGCTCACCCTGGAGTTGCCGGATGACGTCGGGCGGCGCGGTCTCGATCTCCCGGCTCTCCGGCGCGCCGGGATAGCGTACGGCCGCGGCCATCACCAACGGCCTTGTCGAAACGAAGACCCGAACGGCACGCTACTTCCGCTGCGATACAACATCGTTCAACGTCGCCTCGGCCGCATTGAACATGTCCGCAAGAACCTGCTGCCGCCGCGCCCTCAACTGTTCAACCCGCTGCCACAGCACCTCCGTAATCTCGGCAAGAGCTCGCTCGCGTGTCTCGGCGGAAAGGGTCGTGCCGTTCCTGAACTCGTACTTCTCCACCGTGAACTCGGCGATGTCGACGATGTTGTCACCGGCAACGTTGAAATCCGCGGAGTTTCGAATCTTGCTGAACTTGGTTTCCATTTTCTTTGCGGCGTCAGCCATCATTTCCTCCCCTGAGAGTTGCCTCCGCTTCTTGGGCTGCTCCATCGGACGAACGGACTAGCCGCTCTCCAAGGCCTCCACCGCCGAAACCTGCGAATCGTAGACCTGTATGACCTTGTCAAAGCCGCTCACTTCGACAATCCCGCGAACTCCCTCCTGCAGCGCGCAAATGGCAAACTTCTTCCCCGGTCCGGTGAACTTCCTGGCGATGGTCAAAGCGACTCTCAGGCCGGCGCTGCTGAGAAACGTCACATGCTCGAAGTCCAGGATCAGGGCGTCGTCGGACGAGTCGACGCCGTTTTCCAACAGGTGCTCGAAGAGGGACGCGTTGGCGCTGCTGAAGCGACCGGCCAGCATGGCGATGACGATCTCGCCCTTCCTGCCCCATTTGACATCAACGTCCATGCGTTCCAACTCCTTTCGGCTCGGACGGAGACCCGGCCTACACACGCGCGTGGATCAGTCCCACGTCCGCTTCGGCCGCCGGCGCGTCCGGCGGCCGGGAGTTCTGGATTCGGAAGGAAACCGTTACGACTGCGGCTCGATGAGCGACACCTCGCCGGTCTCCAGGTTGTAGCGCCGGCGCAGAATCCGGGTAAGGTCCGCGCTGAGGAACCGGAAGACCACGGCGGGCGGTTGCGCCACCTTCGTCGAGTGGATCTGGCCCGTCAGGTACGGATAGACGACGCCGGGCCCCAGCCTGTGGACCTCCTTGATGCGCAGATCGGCCCTGTCGGCGTTCCTGCCGTCATCGGTGCGCTCGTAGAGCGGTATTTCAGTGAGTCCCGTGTAGGCGCCGTAGACGACCCAGCAAGGCCCGTGGTCGTGGGGCGTGTTGCCGTGTCCTTCCGGATGGACGTGACCCATCTGGACGAACCCGTAGTCCGGATCCCGGTAGAGCTCTCGCGACGGGTCGGCGTCTCGGATGATCTCCGCTATCCAGGGATCATCCGGACTTGTGGACGCGATCATCCGCTCCATCGCCGCCTTCACCTTGAAGGGAAGATTCGCGTCGTTGCTGTCCTTCCAAAGCGCTCGGAGTTCCTCGATGTAACGGTCGAACGTGCTGCTGGTGGTTGCCGGATCGAGTGCCATTTTATACCTCCTCGTGTGAGTGCCTGCGACACCTGTTGCCAGCCGCAACGGCAAGGCGGACCGATTATACATAAACGTACCGGAGAATCATAGAGTCATCGCGAGCCAACTCGCAATCACAAATATCGACGCCATTATGTGTCATTGCCTTTTGGGCATTATTAGAAACGCCATCAGGAACAAGAAACCCGTGGCCACACCACCACCTTGACAACTCGAAACCATTCCAGGATCATCGGCGCTTCCGCGGCCCGGGTCCAGCGTGCCGGGAAATCGTTTTCAGAAGGAGTGCGAATGATACTGGCCATCGACAACACCGAAGCACAGGGACTACTGGATATGCGCACCACGTTGGACGCTCTCGATGAGGTCTATCGCGACCTCGGCACGGGAGCGGTCATCACCAGCCCGCGCATCGACCTCCTCACTCCCGATTCCTACGCGGACGACGACGGTAACACCCTACCGGGCGCCCATAACCTGAAGACCATGTCCGCGTCCACACAGAAGTACGCCATGATCCGTTTCCTTACGGACAAGCTGTTCTGGGAGGAGCGCCATGGCAACTATCGCCGGAACCGGACCCCCGGCACGCAACGGGCCCACAGCGTGACGCGCGGATTGCTGTTTCTGTTCAGCGTGGAGACGGGCGACCTCCTGGCCCTCGTCAGCGAGGGACACATACGCAACCTGCGGGTGGGCGCGGCCGCGGGGCTGGCGGCAAGGTATCTGGCGAAGCCCGGCGCCTCCAGCGTCGCCGTGCTGGGCACCGGCTTCATGGCGGGCGCCCATGTGGACGCCATGCTGAACGCGGTTGACGGCATCAAGTCGATTCGTGTCTTCAGTCCCAACCCCGAGCATCGAGAACGTTTCGTCGAGGACCCTCGGTGGGAGAACTGCCCCGACGTGGCCGCGGCGGACAGCGCCGAGGAGGCCGTACGCGGCAGCGATATCGTCGTCATTGCCACCAATGCCCTGACGCCCGTCATCCAGACCGGCTGGCTGGAGCCCGGCATGTACGTCTGTACCGTGCGGCACTGCGAGCTCGCGCCGGAGACCTTCGGCCGCTTCGACGTCCTCGCCGTCAACTCCAAGGAGAACCTGAGGCCGACGGCCTTTATCGCCAAGAATGCCAGCGGCCCGCTGCCGCAACAGGTCATGCTGGATATCGATACCGGGTATCCTCCCGGCAACGCGACGGAGATCGACTGGGGGCGGCTTCCGGACGTGCCTGACCTTCTGCTCGGGCGTCACCCGGGGCGAACGAGCCCCGATCAGATCACCTGCTTCAACAACAGCGTCGGCTTCGGGCTGCAGTTCGCCGCCCTTGCGGGCAAGGTCTATGAGGCGGCCGTGAGCGCGGGAGTGGGACGGGAGATCCCGGAGGAGATGTTTCCCGACCTGTTCTAGAGGTCGTTGAGCCGGTCTTTACGGGAGATCCCGTTACTCCCCTTGGGCACCGGCCGGAAAGTTCCAAGGAGCCGGCGGCGGCACTAGCGGCGTCTCGATGGGCTCGGTCCACAGATGCGGCCGGTCTGCCCCTTTCTCGATCAGGATCCACTTGAGCCAAGTCTCGTCGTCACGGTCGGGGTAGTCCTCGCGCAAGTGGCTCATGCGGCTCTCGCGCCGCAGCAGGGACGCTTCCAGCATGAGCCGGGCGGTTTCCACCATGCAGCGGGTCTCGCGCAGGCGCACGAAGCCGTGGACGTGGGCCGCGCGGCTTTGCACGCCGCGCTCGGCGATGGCGTCCAGTTCTTCCAGAGCCCGCCGCATGCGGGTTTCGTGCTTCAGGATGGAGACCTCGTAGGGGAAGATGAGGGACTGGAGCGCGCGCAGCAGGTCGTCGTCGCTCTTCTCGTCACCGCCGCTCCATTCCGCGGAGACTTCCGCCTTGACCGAACGCGCCTGCCCTTCGGATACCCGCGGCCCGTCGACCCGCCTGGCGTCGTCCGCGGCGCTCTTGCCGGCGATCCAGCCGGTGCCGTTGCACGCGCCGATGTGAAAGCCGGCGAAGTGGCTCGCGCAGCTTGCCTGCGCCAAGCCCGCGGCCAGGAGGCCCGGGACCGACGAGCGGCAGGCCGCGTCGGTCTTGATCCCCAGCTTGGTCATCTGGAACAGCGGGTAGTACTCGGTCCTGCCGAACATGTCGATGCGTGCCCGGTCGCCGAGCTTGCGGAAGAAGTAGTCCATCCACGCCACCGAACTTTGGAGGTATTGCCCGCGCTCTTCTTCCGGGATGAGGGACATGTCCAGGTAGAGAGGCGTTCTCCCCTCCTTCTTCTCCTGCACCATGGCCTTGCTCAGCGCCTGCACGTCGGCCCGGTCCGCCCAGTCGGGCTCGTAGTGTTCCATGAACGGCTCGCCCTGGGCGTTGACGAACCGGGCGCCGTCCTGGATGGCGAAGGTGATGCCCTCGAAGTAGAACTTGGGTGTCCCCGGCCGGAGATAGCCGAACTCGGCGTTGGTGAGCACCGCGCCCGCGTCGTAGGCCAGGTGGGTGCCGGTACCGGTGAGGTCCCGGACGAAGCCGGCGCGGAACGTGACGCTGTTGGTGGCCAGCACGGTGGCCCCGGCGCGCACGATGACGAACTCGCCGGTGCGGCCGTCCACGCCGAAGGCGCCGGTCACGCGCCCGCCGTCATCACGGGCGAGATCGGTGACGAAGACCCGCTCCAGCAGGCCCACGCCCTCGGCCTCCAGAGCCTTGCGCAGGCGCCAGCAGTACTCAAGACCGCCGCCGTCGGGCTTGAGCACCTTGGTGATCTTGAGGCCGCGCGTGGGCCGGCGGATGAACTGGCCCTCCTCCTTGGGGAACACGAGCCCCATCTTCTCCATCTCCAGCAACTGGAAGTGGGAGACCGACAGCACGTCGCGGATCAGTTCCTGCTCGGCGATCCACTCGTTCCCTTCCACGATGTCGCGTACGCAGGCGTCGAGGTCATCCTCGGGGGTCACCACCACCATCCAGGCGTTGGAGAAGGCGGTGTGCCCGGTGCGTCCCACCATGTGGGCGTCGAGCAGGATGACGCGCCCTTGCGGAAGGTGCCGCTTGGCGCTCAGCGCGGCCCAGAGCCCGCCGGCGCCCGCGCCCACGACGAGCACGTCCGTGTCGATGATTCTGCCGATGGTGTCAAGCATCTTCGGGTGGGGGAGAGAAGAAGCGCATCGCCGTGGCGGCTCTCGGGTTGGTCGGGCCGGCGTCGTGCGTCGCGGTTACCAGGGAAGCGGCCGGCGCCGCACGATGGGATGGACGTCGATGCACTGCACTGGGCAGAAGATCTCGCAGTTGAAGCAGGTGACGCAGTGCTCCACGTGCTTGAGCACCGGCACGAGCCGGCCGCCCTGCTCTTCCATGTGGATGATGTCCGCGGGGCACACCGGATCGCAGTCCCCGCAACTCGTGCACTTCTCGAGATCGATGTCGACGATCATTGTTTCGCCCGTGCGTCTGTGCGCCGGAACGCGGCCGCCCCGCGGTTACGAATCCAGCTTCAACAGCTTCGCCGCCGTGCCGCCCATGATCGCGTCCTTCTCGGCGTCGGTCAACGGCAACCCGCGGATGGCGTCGATGTAGTCCCTGAGCGCCGTCATGCCCTTGCCCGTGTCCGTGCTGACGCCGGTGAAGTCCTGGGGGTAGTCGGTGGCGAACACCATGCGGTCGGAGCGGATTCCCTGAAGGGCGCAGCCCAGGGCCACGGTGCCCCCTTCGAAGCCCGCCATGTCGAAGTAGAGCATGTCGAAGTAGTGCTCGAAGGGCTTGTCCAGGGTTCCGAAGCGGTAGGCCTTGGCCACCAGCCGGTCCTTCACGCCGGCGATGCCGCCGCCGAAGTGGCCGATGACGAACTTGAGCTTGGGGAAGCGCTCCAGCACGCCGCCGGCGACGATGCGGGTGGCGGCCACGGCCAAGTCCACCTCGCGGCCCAGGATGCGCGCCAGGTCGTAGTCCAGCAGCAGCCCGTAGCCTTCCGGCACCATGGCGGGATGGACGAAGATGGGCACGTCCAGCGCGCTGACCTTTTCGTAGAACGGGAAGAGCTGCTCGGAGTCCAGCGGCAGGCCGCGGAACTGGGAGGTGGTGGCGACGCCGTGAAGGCCCAGGTCCCGGATGGCCCGGTCGAACTCGGCCATGGCGGGCGGCCCGCCCAGGAGCGGGGCCTGCGCCAAGCCGACGAAACGCCCGGGATAGCGGTGCTGCAGCTCCGCCAGGCTGTCGTTGATGGCGCGGTTGTCCTCCAGAGTGGCGTCCCAGCCCAGCAGGCACGACAGCACCGACACGTCCACCCCGGCCTCGTCCATGTCCCGGAGCTGCATCTCGGCGTCGTAGAGCCGCGCGTGCATGGTCAGGCGCGGCACGCCGGTGTCGAGCTTGGCGAAGGACGGCGTCTCGGAATAGAGCCCGTGCTTCTGGGCGATCTCCCTGGGCACGTAGTGATGTTGGAAGTCGACGATCATGGGAATCCTCGCGTTGTTGGAATATCCCGTTGCCTGTTGTGGATGGTCCGCACCGTGGCTTGCGGCGGGAGCAACCATCAAAGGAGTCGCGAGTCCCGCCTACGGCGACGGCGAGTACCCCTTGTCCAGCCACTCGCCCAGGTCGGCACCGAACCACTCGGTGGGCAGCTCGCGACCGAGCCCTCTCTTCTTGCACTCCTGGTAGATCACCGCGCCGGCGGCGGCGAACTGAATGCCCACCCCGGTGTTGCTCTTGTAGTAGATGATGTCGTCCGCGCTCTTGCGGCCCGGGTTCTCGCCGATGAGAACCTGCCCCAGTTCGCAGATCTTGTCCCAGCCGATCTGGCCCTCGTCGATGAGGTCCAGCATCTCGCGCTGCTGGTTGTGCAGCGACGTCTCCTTGTTGTTGAGCACGATCAGGTCCGCCCGCGTGAAGGTGGCGGAGTCCGCCTCGGTGCGGCGGTGCACGCCGTCGGTGTTGACGATGGTGGTGACGAGCTGGCCGGGCACGAGCCAGTCGCCGTCGAACACCGGCGTGCTGGCGTTGGTGGCGCACATGACGATGTCCGCCCCCTCCACCACCGCCCGGGCGTTGTCCACCGGGCGCACCTGGATGTCGAGCGTGCCGGTCATCTCCATGGCGAACCGTTCCCGGTGTTCCTTGGTGACGCTGTACACGCGCACCTCTCTCACGTCCCGCACCGCGCAGATGGCCGCCAGGTTCTGCACCGCCTCGTTGCCCGAGCCGAAGAGCCCCACCACCCGGCTGTCCTCCCGCGACAGCGCACGCGTCGCGACGCCGGTGGTGGCGCCCACCCTTATCGCGGACAGGCTGAAGTCGTGAATGATGGCAAGGGGTTCCGCGTCCTCCAGGTTGAACAGCAGCACGAAGCCCCAACTCCGCCGCGCCGGATACGGATAGTCCATGCGCTTGAGCCCCTCCACCATCCGCTCCCGCACCACCATGGAGTCATAGCGCAACGCCGCCACCCCGGAACTCGGCACCGCGCCCGGAATGATGTTGGCCATGTAGCCGTCGGAGTCCCGGTCCGGCGGCACCTTGTAGCGCGTGCGCGGCTTGTTGACCGCGATCCCACGCGCCTCCTCGGCGAAGGCCCGCTCCATGTCGTCGATGATATCCTCCACGCGAAGCACCTGCTTCACGTCGGGATCGGTGATCAGCAGCATTGGCGTCTCTCCTTCCGACTCGGCGGGCTGTTTGCCGGAAGCGCACTTTCGATCCGGCGTTCCCCTCGTTGCAGCGAATCCCTTGCGGCGAATCGTTCTTCTCTATCAGAACCCGGCCCGCGTGACGAGGACGCTTCAGGCGGCCCTTTTCGACCGGAAGGGATTTCGGACACGGCGCTCGTGCAAGGGGAAGGGGAGCCGGACTTCGATTCCTGATCGTCACGCACCGGAGCCCATGCCGCGGCGGGACAGGTACAGGAAGAACGGCAGTCCCAGCGCCGCGGAGTACCAGAGCGTGCTCACGCGCATGATGCCGACCATCGCCATGGCGTGCGCGGTCGAATTGCCGGCGACGCCGGCAATAAACAGGGTCATGGTGAGTTCCTGACTGCCGATGCCCCCGGGGAGGAAAGTGATCGCTCCGGCGACGTTGCCGACGCCGAGGGCGGCGAGCGCCGCCCGTAGCGGCAGCTCTCCCCCGATCGCCGGCATGAGCACGTGCAAGGCGATGGCTTCCAGACTCCATGCAAGCAGGCTCAACGACAGGAGCTTGACGAGGTGGGCCGGCTCGAGCAGCAGCGCGACGTTGCGGCATACGGACAGCAGCAGCGCGAAGAGACGCGGTCTTCGGCGGTTGGTTGCCGCCCAGACGGCCTTGGTCGCGCGGCGGGCCCAGCCGGGCAGCGCCATGAGCGTCACCAGCACCGCGGCTGCAACCAGACACGGTGTCGCCAGCCAGGCGACACCCGGCCCTGCGCTGCCGAGACCCAGCCCCGCGCTGCCGAGAAGCAGGAGGGCGCAGAGATCGAGCAACCGATCACAGATCAGCAGCGGCAGCGTGCGGCGGTATCTCAAGCGCCACACGTGCCAAAGGACCCAACTACGCCACAGCTCTCCGATGCGTCCCGGCGTCAGATTCATCAGAAAGCCGCCGACGTAGACCGTCGCGAGGCCGGCGTTCCGGACACCGAGGCCCGCCGCGCGCGCCAGCAACAGCCACCGCGCGACCCGTACCGCAAAACCGACGGACGCAAAGGCCATGAAGGCCGGAACCACCCACCAAGGGGTCGCGGCAAGGATGAGACGCAGATCGACCCTGAATGCGAGCAGGGCCAGAGCCACCAGCCCATAGACACCCAACAGTACTCCCAGCCATCGACCTGCGCGCGACCGGAAGGCGTCTCCGGCGCCACGACTGCCAACGTCCATCTTCGGATGTACCTCAGTGCCAGACGGGAAGCTCGGCCCAGATGCGATAGCCCGAGAAGAAGGCGGCCAGCGCACTCCACCCGGTGGATTGGACCTGGCGAGCCGACGGCTCGAGCTGATCGCAAATCTCCAGAGCGCATGAGGCGAAATTGTCGCCCCGGAGCGCCACGTCGGCCAGCTCCTCGGTCAGTGAGTCCACGAGGCCCATGCCGAGACGCTCCAGGTCGAAGTCGCGCAAAAGATCATGCTCGTTGCGCTCCTGCCTGACCAACGGCCGCCCGAAAGATACGCCCCAGCCGAGGTGGTCCGCGATACGCTTGACCATGAAGCTCGCGAAGATGTCGTCGTACCGTCCCACGTTCGGCGACAGGAAGTACGCGGGAAGCACGGCGCGTGCCAGAATCGTGTTCTGCGAGTTGAAGGGACTCCGCGCGCCGGGAGCGAGGAAGAAGTTGTGGTCGAGGCGGTAGCGGATGACCTCGACGGGATGCGCGAGGCGGGTGGCGGCGTCGACGTCGGGATCGCCGAGCCAGAACCCCGCAGCGACGGCCACGGGAAGCGACATCGGCGCGCCGGCCACGGGCGCCGAGCCGTCGTCAAGGTCGGCTCGGGCAGCCATTCCGTACCCGCGCGGCACGAACTGGTAGTTGTTGGCCGTCGTGAGAAACCGGCAGACGTTGAACCACTCGCCGGCTTTCCCGTACGCCGGCAAGGTCAGACGCGCGCCGGCGGCCGCGCAGCGGGCGAAATAGTCCTGTTCGGCGATGAAGTTGTCGTCGTCGATGGTGACCACGGCATCCGCCCCGTCGCGCGCGGCCTTGAGGACGGCCACGTTGCGTCGCTGTATGCAGTTCCAGGGCAGATGATCACGGAGCGCCGGCCAAGGGGAAAGGAAAGCCTCCTGGGCGGCGGGGCCCAGGTACTCGCACTCGATGCCCGTGTCTCGGGCGAGTCGCGCGCAGTAGTCCGGCGTCGCCGCGCTCGTCGCCCGATCTCCGGCGACGTAGATCTTCACCGCTCGACCATGCGCGCGGGCGTCACGCGCATATCCGAGCAACGCTTCGGGGACATGGATGGTGGTCGTGATCAGTGCCGTCGCGGACAACGGCCGCTCCCTTCATCTGGCGCAACCATCAGACTGCGCGCGGGCCTTGCGCGGGTGGACAGGCCGATCCGGAAGTAGCGCAGGTACTCCGTGGCCGGCATGTGGGTCGTTCCCTCCCGGCGCCTGCGCCAGTGTGTCCGGACCTCGGCCACGCGCGCGCCGCATCGCAGCGGCGTGACCAGCGCCTCGAAGAAGAATGCATGGCCTGTCTCGCACCAAGCGTAGCGACCCAGTTCCGGGGCTCGGTAGAGCCTGTAACCGAAGGTCATGTCGGTCAGCCTGACACCGTAGAGAGCCGAGAACATCCGCTGAAAAAGCCAGTTGCAGATCCGCTTCAACGGCGAGTAGTCGCCGAAGCGGCCACCGCCGAGCCAGCGGGACGTGGCGACGATGTCCACGTCACCGTCGCCCGCGCGTTCGATCATCTCCGCCGCCGTTCCAGGGTCCGTCTCGAGATCGGCCGCCATGAGCAGTATCCACGGCGAATGCATCAGCGGGAAGCATTCTCGATTGGCGCCGCCCGCTCCGGGAAGCGTCCTCTGTTCGTGATGGCGAACGATGCCGGGATGCGCGGATTCCAGTTCGGCGACCACCGCCCGGCAAGCCGGAGTGGTACGCGGCGCGATGCCGATCATGATCTCGTGGATGGCGTCGGCGTTTTCGCGCAGCAGGGTGTCGACGGTTTCGCGCAGGGACCAGGTTTCATCGATGGCGGTGATGATGACGCCCACGTCGGGAAGATCGCGAGGCGGAGACTCAGCCATTTCGAATCATCGACTGGATCCAGCGATAGGTGGGAACGAGACCGTCCTTGAGCAGGGTGGAGGGCTCCCAACCGAGCACCTCGCGCAACAGAGTATTGTCCGAGTTGCGGCCGCGCACCCCCTGCGGACCGTCCACGTGATCGAGGGCGACGTCTCTCTTGCCGCTGATGTCGATGATGAGACTGGCGAGGCCGTTGATGGTGATCATCTCATCGGAGCCCAGGTTGAGCGGACCGGAGTAGTCGGACTGCATCACGCGCTGCAGGCCCTCGATGCAATCGTCGATGTAGCAGAAGCTTCGTGTCTGCAGACCGTCGCCCCAGATCTCGATGCTGCCGCCGTTGCGGGCCATGGCGACCTTGCGGCACAGCGCCGCGGGCGCCTTCTCCCTGCCTCCATCGAAGGTCCCGAGGGGTCCATAGATGTTGTGGAAGCGGACGATGCGGGTTTCGATATCGAAATCCGCCGAGAAGTACTCGAGCGCGCGTTCCGTGATGAGCTTCTCCCATCCGTAAGCGTCCTGCGGCGCCGCCGGATAGGCGTCCACCTCTCTCAGTGGCGCCAGGTCTGTCCGGGTCTGCATCGAATCCGGGTAAACGCAGGCGGACGAACTGAAGAGGTACCGGCGGACACCGTTGGTCCGCGCCGCATCCAGCGTATGGAGGTTGATGAGCGCATTGTTCCGCAGAACGCGGGCGTGGTTGGACGACAGGTACCCCATTCCGCCCATGTCCGCTGCCAGGAGCATAGACCGCGTCGACGTCTCTCGTGGCCCGAAGGCAGTTCTCCCAACGCCGCAGATCGAGCAGCTCGAATTCGTCGGCGTCGGAAACGGTGAACTCCGGTCGTTTGATGTCCACGCCTCGGACCCAGTACCCGAGCCCCTTGAGGTGCGTGACGAGGTGGTGGCCGATAAAGCCGCCGGCGCCGGTCACGAGAAATCTGTTCATATCAGTTGCTTCTCGGCTCAGGGTCGGGGAAAACGCTGACGCAACAGGGCCTCCGTTCGCCGATCGCCAGGCAGGGGGCAGCGCAAAGGGATGCAGCCTCTACAATGAGTCGGCACCATGCCAAACTCTTGCTCCGAAAACAAGCGACTGCGTCGGCGACCCGTACGCATGCCCCTCGCAAGCGACTACTATTCTTTCCGGCGCAGGATGAACACGCCTCGCTTCACGGGCAAGGGCGCAAAGGCGTGCCAATTCACCTCGGGCCGCTGCGTCGGATAAGGATGGACATCCAGCTCCGCGGCCACGTCATAGCCCGCTCTGACCCGTTCCCAATAGTCGTTTCGCAGCCTTCCGAAACCGACGATCCAGTCGGGAAGGCGCGCTCCGAGCCGGAGGTAGGGCGCATTCAGCGCCTCGATCCTGGCCCGCGGCAGGGGCGAATTCTCATCCAGCATACAGCAGAACAGCACACGGTGACCGGTGGTGAAGATCAATGCCTCTCGATCGGCAAAGCCCGGCACGTGCACCAGGTCGTCTTGCTCGGCGTGAGCCAGCAGATAATCGGAAACCGCCCGTATGGAATCCCGGTACGGCCGATGGACTTCGCGGACAAGCTGAAAAAGATGAAACCCGAGCGTGCGTTCGCCGGTGAACAGGTTGGTGACGTTGAACGGCCAGGCCCCGGCGCTGCTGAACAGCAGAACGGCGGCCACGGCCGCGCCCGCGAGCGCGGACTTGCGCCATAGCCACTCGGCGAAGAGCCCTTTCATCGCCAGCAGCAACGGCAACGCCCCCACGTAGTAGCGCAGATCGGCGACCGGGTTCAGCCAGATGGGCTGCACCGACAGCATCGCCGAACACAGCGCAAACAGCGCGCCGAACAGGACGATTCTTCCCGTCGCCGCCAGCGGAAAGTCGTCTCCAGACATCCCCCTGGAAACGGATGCGTCATCGTCCGCCCGCCGCCGGGACGCCCCGACCGCCTGCTTCCGTCGCGCTTGCCAGGCGAGCAGGACCGCGCCCGCAAACCACAGGAACACCGGCCACGAGATCCAGTCGGCGGTGAACAGCTCGCGGACGTATATCCAGATTCGTTCGAAAAAGATGACCAGAGCGGGGCTGTCTCCCAGATAGGGCTCCGGCGCCTGGCCGGCAAACCCCATGAAGCCGCTGCGCTCGCCGCCGACGGCCCCCAGCCAGTAGAGGTAGGCGGCGCCCGCCGCCACCACCGCGGCGCCGCCGAAAGCGAACAGCGCCCACTCCCGGCGAGTGGTCTCGCGGGCGCGAAAGAGCGCGTGATACGCCGCAAGCGATAGCATCGCCGCCGCGCCGCCCGCGTAGTGGTTGAAGAACGACAGCGCGGCCACGACCGTGACGGCCGCCAGGTACGCCGGATGCCGGCTCCGCCAGTAACGCTCGTACAGGTAGAAGACGAGCACCAAGGTGAGCACCATCACCGAGTAGTAACGGGACTGGCGAAAGTACAGCAGCAACTGGGGCGACAAGGCGACGAACGCGAAGACGAGGAGCCTCGGTCGCGGGTGGTTGGGCAGATGCTGGCGCAACAACAGGAAGAACACGCCGAGGGCGACGATTCCCATCAAGGCGTGGACCACGCGCGCGCCCGTCTCGTTGATGCCGAACATCGCGAATCCGGCCGCGTTCAGCACGTACATCAGGGGAGGCAATACGTCGCGCAGCTCTTCGTTCAGCATCCGGCCGTTCGTGCCGCCGACCAGGTTGCGTCCGTCCCAGCCGACGGTGCTCCCCTGTTGCAGCAGGGTCTTGCCGAAAAAGGCGGCGGGCGCCTCGTCGTGCCACAGCGCGGCGTAATCCAGATTGACCAGACACAGGTACGCGGCGACCAGCAGCAGGGCCATGCACGCTGCGTCATGGGGCGCGGCGCGCAGCGGCGTTGCCGGGTCCGGCGGGCTCGCCCCCACGATCTCGCGTTTCAGGGCGGCCCGGCCACGACCGAGGGAGAGGAGGAGCAACTCCTGGAGCCGTTTTCCAAACACGACGCTACCAGCCGGTAGACGGTGACAGGGAGGAACGGTTGAGTTCGGCCGCCGTCAACTTCTCCATGTTCTTGCGAAGATAGGCAAGAGTATCGGGATCGTGTTTTGCGTAACACAGCAGGGGCAATCGCAGCTCACCGGAGATCGGCGGCCATTTGATGTGTGCAGTGGGCGGCCTTTGCAAGTTGACCGTCAAGAGCGCCCGGAGGCGATCGGCAGCGAGCAGGTTTTCACTTTGAGTCACGAGACGCAGCCGCTCGTAGTAGCGGTTGAGCCGCTCGTCGGCAAGGCGCGCTTCACCGGCGGCGATGCTCTCCAGGTAGCCGTCCGGCAGGCGGCGAATGATGTGGGCGGGACGCGTGTTGAGTCCTCCCGGCAGTCGTGCCTGGAGCACATCGCTGTACCCGTAGATGTCGATCAGCCTTTGATCCGTGCGCGCAAAGAAGGGAGCCATTCCCATGTCGCACAAGTGAATGACTCGCGCCCGGGAACGGGCGACAATCTTGCCCAGCCTCGCACTGGGATGGTCGGGATAAATGTCGACCGCACCGCGCCGGAAAGCGATGTAATTCGCCACACTGGTCCCGCGATGATACGCCGCTCTCTCGTCGGCAATGCCACCGGCCTCGACCGGGTCCGCCTTGTGGTAAGAAGGAGGCGATGTGAGCGGCGTATGCGGCAGTCCGACCATCCATATGACGGCAAATACGGCGGGGCCGAACGGACTCTGCCACCAGGCGAGCGGCGGCGGGGAGGGAGATGCCTCGCCCCGTGGCCTTGGACCCACTCCGCGGGATGGCCGCGCGCTTGCGCGCCCGGCGAGCCGTGACCGTATTGCCGTCGTGATCTCCTCCCACCGATCGACGATGACGATAACCGCCAGCAGGTATGGATAGGTGAAGAACCGCCCACCCATGTAGTCGGCGCCCGTGTACAGCGTGTAGAGCAGGTGCAGGATCGCACCCGAGGCGAGCGCGCGCGAAGCACCGTTGCGGGAAGCCAGCCAGACCAGTGCCGCGAAGACAATCGGCAGGACCGGCGCGTCGTTGCTCAAGGTGAAGAGATAGTAGTGAAGGCCGTTTTGCAGCGCCGCTGCCTGGGAGAGCCCGCCGCCAAGCTTGTTGTACGCCGTCATCGGCAACGGAAAGCCGAAATACAGCAGCGAAAACGCCGTCCAGGCCGCCAGGGGCAGCAACAGCAACAACATCGCCCGGGCCGGAACCGTCCAAGGACACGACCGCCGCGTCACCCATAGCGCGTAAAGCAGTGGCGGCCAGACGATCAGGGAGAAGTCGTGGCGGACTATCGGTGCGAGACCGGCCAGGGCGGCCAGTGCAAGCAACGCCTTGCCCGGCGAGTCTCCCTTCTCCCCCTGGAACTGCTTCCAGAAAATCAGAAACCCGATCAGCACCGCGTGACCAAGGGGATTGTGAAGCCCCGACCAGGTAAAATCCATGTACGAGTTGGACGCGGTCAGAAGCAGCACCGCGGCCGTCCATTTTAACGGTGTTTCGAGCAGCCGTGCCGACAGCGCGAGCACGGCGCCGTTCAGGACAATCGCCTGCACGGCGAAATTGACGAAGTAGTCCGCGGTTAACAGCCGTCCGAATCCGGTCAGGAAGAAACCCGCGACACTGGTGAAGAGCTGAATCCGTTCATGCGGATTCCAGCGCAGGCCATTGCCTGCGAACAATTGCTCGACCTGCCGGGCGGTGATCCAGGCGTCGTCGGACAACCAGGCGTTCTTGAAGAATACGAAGGCGAACAGCACCCCGGCGCAGGCCGCGGCCACCATGACCCATCGGGATGATGTCCGCGGGGCATACCGGATCGCAGTCGCCGCAGCTCGTGGACTTCTCAAGGTCGATGTCGATGATGGTGATGATGGTGAAGCCAACAGTCCCATTGTCTATCAAATCCATGGCGGCGTGACGAACCACACGCCGCAACGCGTCTTGCCGCCTGCCGCGCCCCTCTGGTACACTCCAAACCGTGACGCGATCGGCGCCCGACCGTCACGCCCGCATGGCCAACCACGAGCCGTTAGCTCAGCAGGTAGAGCATCTGCCTTTTAAGCAGAGGGTCGCCGGTTCGATCCCGGCACGGCTCACCAATAATTTCAGTAAGTTAGACGGTTTGGGAGTAAGGCGAAGAGAGAATAGTAAGCATTAAGTAAGCAAGAGAGCCTTAACGATATCGTCTAGGGTGGTTCCCATTACCGCCGCGATGAGCAAACACTCCCTGTTGTGGGAAGCCTTGCAATCGCAGACCACATGTAGTATGTGCAAGGAGGTGTACGGAGGAGGAGGGTTTTCCTTATGAGTTTTCGTGAAGTGCGAGAAGACTACACCAGGATCAACAAGTCTATGGATCCAATCGAGTCCAAGTTAAAGGACATTGAGATTGCCGTCTTGCGGGCCAAGGTCGCTGAACTGGAAGGCGAGCTAGAAAAGGCGGTAGAATCGCAGCCGGTTCCATCCTTCCAGCCGTTCCAAGCTCCGAAACTGCCGAACTACTCGGCCGCGCTGGCCGGGACGTCGCCGAAGCTGCCGCCCGCTCTCTCTCAGTTGGCCAAGTCGTTCAAGCCATTCGATGATTTGGCCAAGGAATTCTCCAAGTCGTTCAAGCCATTCGATGATTTGGCCAGGGAATTCTCCAAGTCGTTCAAGCCATTCGATGATTTGGCCAAGGAATTCTCCAAGTCGTTCAAGCCATTCGATGATTTGGCCAGGGAACTCTCCAAGCCGTTCAAGCCATCGCCGGGTGTTTCCGCCTAGTCTTCCGGTTCGAATAGACCTGCCAACCCCGCCGCTTTGGTAACGTCCATTCCGCCGCCCACTAGGGATTGAAACGCCCTGGCCCTTCCTTGCACGTCCGATGCATGGAGCCCGGACAGGTCCAGGGTGACGGATTGCTCTAGCTTCTCTGACAGTTCCGCCGCTACCAGTCGCGCCACGGGATCAACGCTCCCATGTAGGAACCGCCGCCATGCTTCGCGGCTTGCCGTGCCTTCACCCTTGCTCACCAGTTCCACGGGAACCCCGCAAGCGGAGAGAATCGACAACGCCGCGTCACTCCGTAAGGTGACTTCCGACAATGGCGGATCGGCCCCTAAGCGCCGGGGTTGCCAGTCGGTAGCAGGGCTTGCCGTTATCCCTTTTCCCGCCCAATCCTGGACCGTGCTAGGGACTAGGGCTAGCTGGCCCGCAAGATTCCGTAGGCGAGCTTCTAGCCCGGTTCCTTCCCCGGATTCTGTAGGGGTCGGAATTACCGATCCGTGAACCCCGCTAGCTTCCTCGGAAAGCCGCTTCTCTAGGTAGCTCAACAGTTCGGCGGAGATGCTCGCCTTAGAGACTGGACTACGGCCCCGCCACGGTTCGGCTGGATCACAAGCATAGCGGAAGTGTAGGACGCTATCCGCCCGGAGCTTCCGCGTGAAGGATTGAGACGGCCCGCTAATGTGCGCTTCATACTCCCAACCTTCCGGCCCTCCGGTAACAGTCCAGGACGCAGCGGGCAACAGCACCACGGCCCCGCCCACTACCTTGATTTGAAACAAGCACTCACCACGGCGGATCAATTGCCGTCCGATCATTTCCAGCACTGCCGGGGTTACGCTTGCCGTCTCTCTCGTGTCCGGGTTCACCACGGCGCTAGCGAAGGCACGGCCCCAAAGCCCGCTGGCAGTCTCTACAGCCGCCACGGCTTGAATGTCCGCCACGCCGCCGGCAGCTCGCGCAACTATCGTGTCAACGGCTAGGTCCGTTGCGCTGGTGCGCGTCTCTAGTCCTGATTCTTCTCGCTTCCAAAATTTCCAACTCATCAAAAGCCCTCTACGGCGCGTGTAGCCGCTCGCACTCGATAACCCACCAACGGTTGCGCCCTTCCTCGACTAAGCCACGCAAAAACCACGATTCGCCATCCTCGCCTATTAGGTGGATGGCGTCATGGCTGTACTTGTCCGCGAATTCCCTTAACCCTACGCGCACGGTTGAGGCAGGGTCTAGAGGGTCCGTTACTTCCACCACGGGCCGGGGTCTGATTACGTAATCCCGCCGTGCTACCTGGACAAACTCAAGGATTCCCCGGTTTGTCGTTTCCCGCTCTTGCAGGGTGTCGCTTCGCCTATGCGCCCATAGCGTCTTTTCCCCGGCAATCTCTGGCCCGGTCCCTTCGCCAAACTCGTTTAGCCCTTGTCTGTGAAGGCGTAGGGTTATCCGCCGGTCCATGAGCACCCTAGACACCCTCCAAGGTGTCAAGGCGGCTCCTAAGCGCCACCAGTTCGCCCTGGACAGCCGCTAGGGTGTCGGCTTGCTGTTGCAGGGCCGTCAGGATTGCGTCCGTTCCGCCGGTTGGTGTGGTGGTTTTCCCGGCAGTAATCACGGACGCGCCCCTAACGATCCACGGGCCGACTAGTGCAGCCGCCCCGCTGTTTCTCCATGCCGCGCTGTAGCGGGTTCCATGCGGGCTTTCCGGTTGATCGAACAGGTACGCCACAACTCTAATCACGGCTTCGGTTCTCACGGCTTCGGGAGCTTCCGAAGCGTACAGGTCCACCAGGGCAGACCCCACGGCCATAAGGCGCGTTAGTTGTGTCTCTAGTTCGGTTGACAACGGCGCGTCTAAGCGCAACGCCGCCGCCACGGTTTCAGTGGTTAAAGTATCCATCGGTAAAACTCCAAATCTTCGGCCCCCGGATCATCCCGCCGTATGTCAACGGCTAGGTTGTTCGCCACAAGGCTTTCGGCTTCGTTCTGCGCGTCCTCTAGCGTCAAGCCATCGGCTGTCAGTTCATCAACAATTTCGTCAAACGTCTGTCGGTTCTTGGCGCGTAGGCGCGAAGCCTTATCGTCAAGCTTGCGGAGCCTTGTCAAGAAATCCTTGCCGAACAGTTCTTCAAGCTTCAAGAGAATGCCCGCCCCGCCGAACATGGTTAGGCGAGTATGAAGGCGGCTCTTTTGCGTCCAGACGGCGGTTTTGTACGCAGCCCGGTTGACCAGGCTTAGCTCGTATAGAATCGCGTCTTTGATCCGTCTGATTTGCACTCCCGGATTTCCTGGCTCCGGGAACAGCGTTTCCGCTTCGGGAACCGTTAGCTTTGGCGGAATCCGAAAGCCCGGAGACACCCCGCCTATGAGCTTGTTCTTGAACAGCCGCAAGACTTCGCGCTGTAGCTCCGTTTGGGTTTCCGGGGTCGGTAGTCGTGCCTCGAACAACAAGCCTTCCTTTGTGTCTTGCAGGTCCAGGGTTCCGGCAAGCTTAGAAGCCAAAGGGTCTTGGAACCGATGCCCATAGAGTAGGGTGATTTCCCGCTCTGGATCATTCACGGCAAAGCTAAACGCCTTCGGGCCGAATTCCTCTTTACGGATCGGCCCCCGGTCGGCAATCGTGGTCCTCGATTCATAGGGAAAGAACCCGCGTATGAACTGCGTCAATCCTTCCCGCCGGGTTTCCAGGTAGTCAGCGGGCAACACTACGGAGCCCGCCGCTACGTCGAAATCTCGTGTTTCCAGGGTTTCCATTACGCCAGTTTGAAAGCGTGCCTTACATAGCCATCGGCCCGGATCACTTTGAAGTTCATCAACATGACGGCGGTTAAGACGATTTCACCCGTGCTCGCTTTGGTCACGTTGTCGTAAATGATCTCGATTCCATCCCATATCGGGCTTACCGCGTGGCGATGCTCTAGGCCCCTCGCAATTACAGCTTGCTGCACATTGCTTGCCGGATCGGGAACATGGGCAGACACCCGAACCCCGCCGCTAATCCTCATGACGCTATCAAGCGCCGAATCATCGGCATTGTTGCCCCGGTAAAGCCCTGACATATGCCCGTAGGTTTTCGGCCCCACTAGGAGCTTGACCCCGCTGGCGTCCATTGCATAGACGCCATCAACCGCGTCAAAAATCGTCTTGCGGTAGCTGCCGAAGGTTTCCGTTGACCCCGCCGTTGGATCGTTTCCGAAATCGGTTAGGCCAGCGGCCATTTTTGCCACGATGTACTTGTCAAGCCCGGAGCTAAGCGCGTCGCTAAGGTTCATCCGTAGCGCCGAATCCATGCCCGCGAATAGGGCCGCATCTTCACGGCGGTAAAAGAAACTCGCTTGAATCCTTCGCGGCTTCAACACGTCCGAAGTGAAGGAACCTGTTGTCTCCGTCACGCTGGCCCCGGCGTCAACGTCTCCCGCCGCGTCATCATTGGTCAGCACAGGGTAAACCGCTTCGCCTACGCCTACAGTCGGCATGTCCACGCCGCACCACGCCGCCGCCGAATTCGGGAACACTGCCGGAATGATCGGGCTTTGGTTCGCGCCTACGTCTGACGGCGCTGGCGTATAAGCCCGCTGGATCAGCGCCAGCGGAACCCGGTTTCCCGATAGCCCGAAGTGCTGTTGTAGCTCCCTTGTGGCCCCGTCTGTCTGGCCCTGGCTAATCACTGCGTCGAAGATTTCCCCGACACTGGCCCTTGTAATCAGCCCGTCCAGTTCCCGCGATTCTGGATCACTCCGGGTTTCAATCCCGGTAGCGTCCGGCTCCGCGACAATCGCGGCCCGTAGCTCGCCCTCTAGGTTCGCCGCCCTCGTGGTGAGCTTCTTTAGTTCATCCCGATCCGCGTCCGTCTTTTCGTCCTTGTCCAGAATGCCGTTAATGCTTCGCGGATTTCGGAGTGTTCCAGTTCGAGTTTTTGCTTTCGTGTCATCGTTCGTATTACCTTTCTTACGTTCGTAATTCATTGACTAGTTTTCGCCATGCGTCACGTCTAGGCTTTGGGTTGTTCCTGGCATGACGCGCCCTGTTTTCGTCCGCTGTCTTGTTTATGTGGCAACCTGGACAAAGGCTTTGCAGGTTGTCCAGGTCCCAAGGTTCCCCGCCCAAGTGCAAAGGCTTGATGTGGTCTACCTCGAACCGGCCCGCCGCCCTCTTGCACTTGCAACAGCGCCAGCCGTCACGGTCCAGCACGGCCCGCCGCACCAGCCGCCAGCGGCTAGGCGAATCCTTCCGGGGTATGCCGGTTATCCTCATGTAGTTGCCCACTAAGCGGCCCTCACAATCCGTATTTGCGGCTCCGCTGGTTTCGGCATTGCCAACCGCCGCGCACCTTCGGCCACGGCAAGGATTCCCGCCGCCGCCGCATCATCCTTTGCCCGTTCCCGCCGTCCGCCCTGTGTGGCTTTGGCTAGCTTCTCGTTTCCGGCTGGATCGGCCACCGTCCGGGCTTCACTCATGGCGCTTCGCAGTAGCAGGGATTTAACCGGCGTCACCTTGCCCTTGAGAACGGCCCGTCTGAACCTGTCCACATCTTCAGCCCCGTCCTTGAAGCCCTGGCCCCGGAGGATCAATTCGGCCCGTGGGAAACTCACACTAGCTAGATGCTCCCGTAGCCGATCTTCCGCGTACCGATCCGCGACTATCACGCGGGGTCTGCCCCAACGCTCTAAGCAAGTGTCCAGGAATCGCGGAACGTCCGGGGTATGGGTTCCTAGCTGGATCAACTCGCCCCGCTTGAACATCTGGACGTAGGCGTTTCCTACGCCGTCACGTAAGCCCCGCTGTTCAAGGGAAGGTTCGCTAGGAAAGCACGCTAGGGCTTCCAGACGGCCCGTGGACGGCCAGAACGCGGCCCCGGCTGTCATGGCACTAGCGCCGCCCAAGTCTACGCCGAGCACGTAATCCTCGGCCCGCTCCGCGTCACCCTCGCAGCTTTCCCAAACCCCGGAATCGAGTAACAGGTTTTCCACCACGTCACTTGTTCCCAGGTTCAGCCGTAGCGCGTCGAATTGAGCTAGCAAGCTAGGGTCTGTCTTGGCGTCGCGGGCTTCCTGTCTAATGCGTTCCTCTAGGGTCGGCATCCACGGCAGAGAAGGATTAGCCCGAAGCCAAGTCTTGTGTTGAAACTTGGGGTCTGTATCCCTGGCGGAGTGACATTGCGAGTATTCGGCCCCGCCGTCTAGGAGCTTTTGAAACCAGTGTGTTTGATCCTTCGGCGGGTTCCAAGGGCTATCAACCGACAACCCGGAATCTTGCCCATTGCGGTTCTAAGGGCGGAATAGATTGCGTCCCTTTGGCTTGCCTTCCACTGTGCGGGTTCATCCGCCAGCACGAGAAGCGGAGCCAGCCCGTGAAGTGTGTTGGCGTCAGCACCACGGCAGACTAGCTTAGCTCCCGTAGGCTTGTGCTCAATCACGGCCCGTTGGGCAGTATCCCATACGCGCCATGTTCGCTTGTCCTGTAGCTGTTCGCCTAGAAAGGCTTTGGCGTGGTCAAAGATGATTCGGGATTGATCGAAGCTTGCCCCGACACAGACAACATCCGCCCTTCGCTTCCGCAACGGTCCAGCTACACCCGCCGCCGCGATTCCGCCGACTAGCGTTGACTTGCCGTTACCCCTCGAAACGGAAAGGGCCGCGTCTCCCTTGACGGAGAAAGCGCCACGGAGAAAGCGAGCTTCCCAGGGCAACACCCGGAACGCGGAGCCCGCCCCTTCGCCTTGCGTGATTTCAAGCCCGCCGATGTATTCTATTAGTTCCTTCAATCATACTCACTAGCCCCTCCGGTTCGTTGTATGTAGTTCGAGACCCTACCCCTTCGCTTCCCGCCCCTTCCATCAATTTTCCGTCCAGGGGGTCCCCAAAATGAGCACTTTCCCGATGATTTTTCATGCTATTTCATAGCCCCTTTTTCGGCCATTTCATGCCGGTTTTCTGGCATTTTCCCGGTATTCTTCATGCTTTTTTCCGCCGTCGCGAGTCCGGCTTTCATACCCATGCGCCAAGCGTTAGCACAATCTGAACAACGCTTGAGCTTCCGATCCGCAACGGGCCGAAATTCGCATGATACGCAGTCCATTAGTACCCTGGCCCTCCGACTGTCTTTGTTTTTCCTCGCGGAATGTCCGG
This sequence comes from Deltaproteobacteria bacterium, assembly GCA_028818775.1. Taxonomy (NCBI): domain Bacteria; kingdom Pseudomonadati; phylum Myxococcota; class Myxococcia; species Deltaproteobacteria bacterium. The sequence goes on from JAPPNE010000134.1 coordinate 44,490, forward strand.
CGCGACAAATCCCCGAGTTGCGCCTTGCACTAAACTCCGGCCCCGCCCGTACTCAACCGGCGTACAAGCGCCCTCATGAAACCTCTTACGTATCACCTTATCGCCTTCCCCGAACCGCCGCCCGCATGTCCAGCACCTTTGTTCCCGCTGGCGCTGGCGGAAGTCTCTTAGCTCTTGCTGCAAGCCCTGGCGCTGGCGTTTCTCTGTATCGGTCGTCATTGCTAGTTCTTCAACCCCAACTTACCCCGAATCTCCCCCCTCAGGTCGCGCCCCTTCTGCTGCTGCTTCTTGTACCAGCTACGGGAGTATTCCAGACGTTTCTCATAAAGCTCGTAAACCCGGTATAGCTCCCTTAATTCTTCAGCGTCTACTTCAACCATTGCCATTGTATTCTCCTATTACCTGCGTGTTTTCCCCGCAATAAATGAGCTTATCGACCCATTGCCATTGTTTAGGCGTAAGTGAATGTCTCCGCCTGTACGTATCAATCAAACCTTGCGCGAAGTCCTTACCTCGAACGTGAGGCAACAACTGAGTTAGTCGCTTGATTCGATAGCTGCGATTCGCCTTGATCTTCCTTGTATCCACCCTGCCATCACCCACCGATGTATCATCACTCTCAATACGCAGTTGAGAAGTCTCCATATCTCTTTCTCAACACTTAAAACTTACAATAACATAGAACGATAGGTAATTTCCGCTACCCGCAAGTCTGCCTAAATCTTAGGCAATTGCCGATTTGTCGGGCAAAACAAAGGGCCGCACTCCGAAGAATGCGACCCCTACCTAGCACGCCACGCATTGAACCCACTTACTTCACTTTAGCAATGGTGGTCCAGATGTCGCTGGTGTCCCAACCCGAATCAGTTCTTACCAATGTGACTTTCGTCGTATTGGCGGGCACCTGGATTGCCACCACTTCATATTGGCCACGGAAGGCGTCCGCCGCCGCTTCCGCCACTGCCTTCGTCGGGAGAATCAGGGTTTTGTTTACCTTGTCCCGCGCGTTCTCTGCTACAACTACGTATGAGTTCGTTTCCATCTAACCTCCTATTGTGAAGGGGAACCGCGAAGGCTCCCCGGACCCCTTGTCTTTCCGCTTAGTCTCCTACCCCTCGAACGCAGAACGGCCCCGGCAGGTTCAACCCACCAGGGCCGCGCCTTGCTCACTCTATTCCTTCTCGATTGTGTCTCCGGCTACCTCCGTAGCTGTCTTTCAGTTTCTCCGGAGTATAACAAAGAAATCTGTTCAAGTCAATAGTTTTGGCTTGTGTTGGCCCTCAGAGTATGATAAGGCCCGCCGCCCGCCAGATACAAGAAGGGCCGCGTTCCCGAAGAAACCGGCCCTCTTGCGGAGACAAGAAATGAAATGAAGTATCCCTATTGTACCCGATCACTCCCGGAATTTCCCGCCCCGCTCACTTGCCGGTCAATGCGTCGGATACCTCTTGCGCCGCGTCGGCTAAGTCGCTCGCCGCTAGATGAACATAGCGCATTGTCGTCTGTTGGTTCTTGTGGTCGCCTAGTGCGCTTACGATATGCGCCGGGAATCGCTTAGCCGCTTCGGTCAAGTAGGTGCGCTTCAAGTCATGGAGATTGACGCCTTCAATCCCCGCCGCCGCGCAAGCCTTCGCGAACACCAACCTTGCCGTCTTGTACTGGACGCGGCTTCCAGCGGTTGCCCCACGGAATACGTAAGGGTTGCCCTCGTGGCGTGGAAGGCTGGCAAGAAGGTTGTACGCTTCGCTCGCCAGCGGCAACACCCTTTGCCCGGTCTTAGTGTCCAGGTTGGCTATCCTCTGTTCAAGGTCGATGTTTTCCCAACGCAACGAAAGGCACTCCCGGTCAATCCGTAGCCCGGTCCACAGGGCTAGGCGAATCGCGGGAACGGCGTAACTGTTCTCAAACTCCAAATCATCAAGCGCCGCATGTAGCGCCGTCCGTTCACTAGGAGCCAGCACCCTAGTCCGTGCTCGCTCTCGCGCCTTCTCGATACCCTTGCAAGGGTTCGGCCCTTCCCGCCATTCCCACCGCTCCATTTCAGAGAACAGACGAGAAATGAACTGTTGAACCCGGTTCCGTTGCGCTACTCCCGGAATCGTGGCTAGGGCTTGTTCAACATCCCGCCGCTTCACCCGTCCCACCTTCATTGACCCCAACAATGGCGAGACATGCCGCTTAGCTTGGCTCCGGTAGTTCTCAACCGTCTTAGGCGAGAACCGGCCCGCTTCCACCTTTGCCGGTACAGTCTCCGCGAAGAACCGCTCTAGCGCGTCCTTGACGGTCGGCATGTCCTTAGCGTCCTGTCTCCGTTCCTTCGGGCCAGCTTCGCCATTGCGGATTCCGGTCAACTCCGCTCCTGCCCGCTTCCTAGCGTCCAGCAGGGCCATTTCTCCCGGTCTGCCAATAGTCACCCGATGCTGCTTGCCGTCCGCCCGGTAGAACAGGACAAACGCCTTGCGTCCGGTCGGGTAGATGGCACAACCTAGCCCCTTCACCCTGTCATCCCATAGAAAAGTGAGCTTCGGTTTCGGGCTTGCGTCTCGTATCTGTTTCTCCGTCATGGCCCCCCCTTTCAGACTGCTTACTGTAGCAAGTAAGCAATAAGTAAGCAATGAGCCAAAAGCAGAAATAAGCAGAGGGTTCCCCAAAAAATCCTTGGATTTCTTATAACATGCTGAATTTTCTATGGAAATTGTCTAGGAAAAAGCCGCGATAATCGCAGGATTTCCATTAAGCAGAGACTCCCTTTTTCAGCTTTTAAGCAGAGGGTCGCCGGTTCGACCCCGGCACGGCTCACCAACTCATCACCCCCAGACGCCAAGCGAGATCGGGATCTATCACTTAGTTGACAGATTGTAAATATGATTTACAATCTGCCTATGCAGATCGAGAGGGAAGCCCACCAGATCGTCGTCGCCGACCTGAAACAGTTCCCGGCGGTGGCCATCCTTGGACCTAGACAATCCGGCAAGACCACTCTGGCGAAGGCCGTGACCTCGTCACGACTGGACACCCTCTACCTGGACCTGGAACGCCCATCCCACCTATCCCGTCTACAGGACCCGGAGACCTTTCTCTCCTTGCACCGCGACAAGCTCGTGTGCATCGACGAGGTGCAACTGCGGCCCGACCTGTTCCCGCTGCTGCGTTCGCTGATCGACGAGGACCATCGCGCCGGGCGGTTCCTGATCCTGGGTTCGTCGTCTCCCGAGCTTCTCCGGCAGTCTTCCGAGACCCTCGCCGGTCGGTTGTCCTACGTGTACATCACCCCGTTCCACCAGAAGGAACTGCAACGGGCGGAGAAGGCACCCACGGACTGGCGGAGGCTTTTGTGGCGTGGCGGGTTCCCGCCCAGCTATCTGGCAACCACAGACACTCGCAGCTTTCGCTGGCGCGAAAGCTACATCCAGACGTTCGTGGAGCGGGACTTGCGGCAGTTCGGGGTCGACCTGACGCCGCAATACATGCGGCGGCTTTGGCTCATGTGCTGCCACCTGCACGGCCAGATCGTGAACTACTCGGCCCTCGGGCAATCCCTGGACCGAACGCACCCCACCCTGAAGCGGCACATCGACATCCTTGAAGCCACGTTCATGCTGCGCCGGCTGCCGCCCTTCGCCGTCAACATGAAGAAACGGCTGGTGAAGTCACCCAAGCTCTATGTCCGGGATTCCGGGCTGCTTGCCTGCCTGCTGGAACTGGACGGTTTCGGCAAGTTGTACGGCCATCCGGTCTACGGTGCGTGCTGGGAAGGGTTTGCCATCGAAAACGTCCTGTCTCTGCTCCAGCCGCGCGGGATGTACGGCTTTTTCAGGACGCGCACCGGGGAAGAGATCGATTTGGTTGTGGAGCGCGGCGGGAAACGGATCGGGTTCGAGTTCAAGACTTCATCGAGCCCCAGTCTCACCAAGGGCAACCGGGCGGCTGTCGATCTGTTGGGGCTGGACAGGCTGTTTGTGGTCGTGCCGCAGGGAAGCGCCTACCCCATCGACACGAACCGCATCTGGGTGACGCCGCTGGATGAGATCGAAAATCACGTTTGATGCGCATAGCAGGCTGCGTTCGGACTTCCGCTCGGGCACGAAATGGCAACGACGCCCCTCTCCACCCCTGGATTCCCGCTTTCGCGGGAATGACGGAGAATGCGGCGTCGTTGCTCAAGAGTTTCAATACACGTTGACGCGCCGGCATAAAGCCCGCGCCGGCACCTGTTCGGTCGCCCCGGCTCGGTTCACCCCAGCGTCCACTCCTGCCCTTCGACGACTTCGCCGTCGACGCACACGTAGTCCATCTCGTCCTCGGTCCGGGGGTTCTCCCCCGTAGCGTCGACTCGCCGGATGTCTTTTCGATCGGGCTTGTAGGCGGCGAAGCGCAGCAACGCTAGAGCCGTGTCGCCGGTGCTCTCGAACTGGTAGTAGACCCCTTCCGGGAGCAGGATGCCGTCGCCCTTCCCCAGCACCGTGGCCTTCTGGTCCTTGTCGAAGAAGGTCGCCTCGCCGTCCAGCACGACGAACATGTGGTCCTCGCCGGGGTGGGTGTGGAGCTTGTTCTTGCGGCCGGGGGCGTAGTAGTTGAGGCCGCTCATCAGGACATCGGTCCGCACCAGCGGCATGTGGCTTCGCCCGCCGGTGATGCAGGGGGTCTTTACCGAAAAGGTCTGGGCTTCCATGGTTCTCCTCCTTGGGAATGTCCGGTGATCTGGCGCCGCGACGGGCTCCATTAGTGGCCTATCCCCCATTCCGATAGAAATTTCAAGGTCCATTGGCTAGGATGTCCCGCATGGACGCGACCTACGTCATGGTGGTGCGGCACGGCGAGACCGAGTGGAACACCGAGGGCCGGCGCCAGGGCCATCTCGACAGCACGCTCACGGCCAAGGGGCGCGCCCAGGCGGAAGCGCTGGCGCAGCGCTTCACCCCGGAGAGTTGCAACGCCATCTACAGCAGCGACCTGGGCCGGGCGTACGAGACCGCCAAGGTCATCGCGGAGAAGACCGGCCACGATGTGGTCCCCGACGCGCGCCTGCGCGAGCGCAACCTCGGCATCTTCCAGGGGCTCGACGGCGACGAGATCCGCGCGCGCTACCCGACGGAGTACGAGGAGCACCGCAACGGCGGCGCCGATCACGCCGTGCCCGAGGGAGAGAGCTTCCGGCAACAAACCCGACGTAACATGGTCTGCCTGGAGGAGTTGGCGAAGCGCCACGCCGGAGAGATCATCATGGTGGTCACCCACGGCGGTGTCCTGAGCGCCCTGTTCCGGCATACGCTGGACATCTCCCTGGACGCGCCGCGGCGCTTCTCGTTCAAGAACGCCAGCGTCAACCTCTTCAAGTTCCAGGACGGCATCTGGGGGCTGGAGACCTGGGGCGACATCACCCACCTGCAGCGGGTGGGCGCCCTGGACCTGTCCTATTTCTGAACCGCGCGGAGACAACCGGGGACAAGGACGACATGGAACACGAGAGATCACCGGGAGCCAGGTTCCGGCGCGCCGTGCAGGAAGAACGCCCGCTGCAGGTGGTGGGCGCCATCAACGCCTACTGCGCGCTGCTGGCCGAGCGCCAGGGGTTCCGCGCGCTCTACCTTTCCGGCGCGGGAGTGGCCAACGCTTCCTTCGCCCAGCCCGACCTGGGCATCACCACCCTGAATGACGTGCTCGAGGACGTGCGCCGGATCACCGGGGCCAGCCCGCTGCCGCTGCTGGTGGACATCGACACGGGCTGGGGCACTGCCTTCAACATCTCCCGCACCATCCGCGAGATGGTCCGGGCGCAGGCCGCGGCCGTGCACATGGAAGACCAGGTCGCGGCCAAGCGCTGCGGCCACCGGCCCAACAAGCAGATCGTTCCGACGGACGAGATGGTGGACCGCATCAAGGCGGCGGCCGACGGCCGCACCGACGACCAATTCGTGATCATGGCGCGCACCGATGCCTTCGCCAGCGAGGGGCTGGACGCGGCGCTGGAGCGGGTGCGGCGCTACGTGGAGGCCGGCGCGGACATGATCTTCCCGGAGGCCGTGTACACGCTGGAACATTACCGCGCCTTCTGCGACAACGTGGACGTGCCGGTGCTGGCCAACCTGACGGAGTTCGGCAAGACGCCGCTGTTCGGCGTGGATGAGTTGCGCGAGGCCGGCGTGGGGCTCGTGCTCTATCCGCTTTCCGCGTTCCGCGCCATGAGCCAGACCGCCATGGAGGTCTACCGCACGATCCGCGAGGACGGCACCCAGAGCGGCTTGACGGAGCGGATGCAGACCCGGGAGCAGCTCTACGACGTGCTCGGCTACCATGCCTACGAGCAGAAGCTGGACGCCCTGTTCAGCAAGGAATAGCCCCAGCAACCCCAAACCCTTTTTCGCCATGACCGACGTTTCCGTGCGTGACGCCCAACGGCCCCGGCCCGATGCGGTCCTCTCCGACATGGCCGCCTATGCCCTCTCCGAAGGGCCGTTCTCCGAAGAGGCGCGGGAGACCGCGCGCCTATGTCTCATGGACAGCCTGGGCTGCGCCCTAGCGGCGCTGGAGTTCCCGGCGTGCACCAAGCTGCTGGGGCCGGTGGTGCCCGGCGCCGTCATGCCCGGAGGCGCGCGCGTGCCCGGCACCGCGTGGGAGCTGGACCCCGTGCAGGCCGCCTTCAACATCGGCGCCATGATCCGCTGGCTCGACTTCAACGACACCTTCCTGGCGGCGGAATGGGGCCACCCCTCCGACAACCTGGGCGCGATCCTGGCGGTGGCGGACTACCTCGACCGCCGCGCGGGCGACGGCGCCGGCGGCGTCACCATGGGCGACGTGCTCACGGCCATGATCAAGGCCCACGAGATCCAGGGCGTCGTGGCGCTGGAGAACAGCTTCAACCGCGTCGGGCTGGACCACGTGCTGCTGGTGCGCGTGGCCAGCACCGCGGTGGCGGCGGCCATGCTCGGCGGCGACGAGGAGCAGGTGGTAAACGCCCTCTCCAACGCCTGGATCGACGGCGGCGCGCTGCGCACCTACCGCCACGCGCCCAACACCGGCTCGCGCAAGAGCTGGGCCGCGGGCGACGCCGCCGGCCGCGCGGTGCGGCTGGCGCTCATGGCGCTCCAGGGGGAGATGGGCTATCCGTCGGCGCTCTCGGCCAAGGGCTGGGGCTACTATGACGTGCTCTTCAAAAGCCGGCCCTTCTCGTTCAGCCAGCCCTACGGCAGCTACGTCATGGAGAACGTGCTGTTCAAGATCTCCTTTCCCGCGGAGTTCCACGCCCAGACCGCGGTGGAGGCGGCGCTGGAGCTGCACGGCGCGGTGAAGGATCGGCTCGACGACATCGAGCGCGTCGTCATCGAGACCCAGGAGGCGGGCTCACGCATCATCGACAAGACCGGACCGCTGGATAACCCCGCGGACCGGGACCACTGCCTGCAGTACATGGTGGCGATCCCGCTGATCCACGGCGAACTGACCGCGCGGCACTACGAGGACGAGGTAGCCGTGGACCCACGCATCGACGCGCTGCGCGACAAGATGGAGGTGCGGGAGAACCCGCAATTCACCGTCGACTACATGGACCCGGACAAGCGCGCCATCGGCAACGCGGTGCAGGTGTTCTTCAAGGACGGCAGCGCCACGGCGCGGGTGGAAGTGGCCTACCCCATCGGCCACCGCAGGCGCCGGAGCGAGGGCGTGCCGCTCCTGGAAGAGAAGTTCGAGCGCCACCTCGCGGCGCGCCTTTCCGCGGCCAAGTGCGACGCGATACTCCAGGCGTGCGCCTCCCGGGATGTCCTGGAAGCGATGCGGGTGCGGGATTTCATGGATCATTGGGTGGTGGCAGACCGATAGAAGGAGACGTTCGAATGAGGTGGTGCAGGTTCCGAAGCGACAACAAGACGGCCTTCGGGTTCATCGACGACGCGGACAGCGTCAGCGTCATCGGCGGCAGCCCCTTCGAGAACTACACCGTCACCGGCGAGACCCACGCCCTGGCGGACGTCAAGCTGCTGGCGCCGGTCGTGCCGCCGACCTTCTACGCCGCGGGGGTCAACTACCGGGAGCACGTTACGTTCGCCGCACAGGTTCGCGGCGAGGAGCCCGTGTTCCCACCCAAGCCCGACGTGGGGTACCGGGCGGTCAACGCGCTGGCGGCTGACGGAGACGCCATCGTCATTCCCCATGACGCCTCCGAGAAGGTGCAGTACGAGGGCGAGCTGGTGGCGGTCATCGGCCGCACCTGCCGCAACGTGCCCGAGGACGAAGCGCTGGACTACGTGTTCGGCTACACAATCGGCAACGACGTGAGCGAGCGTACGTGGCAGCGCTCCGACCGCACCCTGTGGCGCGCCAAGAACACCGACACCTTCAAGCCCATGGGCCCGTGGATCATCACCGATCTCGACCCGGACGACCTGCACGTGACCATCACCTTGAACGACCGGGTGGTGGGCGAATACGACGTGAAGGACGCCATCTTCGGCGTGGCCCGCTACATCAGCGCCATGAGCCGCTACCTGACCCTGGTGCCGGGCGATGTGCTCTGGATGGGCACGGACGGCGCCACCGAGAACATGAAGGACGGCGACGTGGTGGCGGTGGAAATCAATCACATCGGCACGCTGTGCAATCCCGTGGTGCGGGAACAGGATCCGGCGGGTCCCTGAACCCGAGCCGGAACCACGGTGTCCGAACTCTTCCTCATCCTGGTGACCTTCGTCGCCTCCACCACTGCCGCGGTCGTGGGCCTCGGCGGCGGCATCTTGCTGATCTCGGTCATGCCCGGGCTCATCCCCACGTTCGCCATCATCCCGGTGCACGGGATGGTCCAGATCTTCAGCAACCTCACCCGCACGCTGTTCGGCCTGCGCTACGTGGTGTGGTCGTTCTTCGCGCCCTTCGTAGTCGGGGCGGTGTTGGGCGCCGCCCTGGGCTCGATGCTGGTGGTGGACCTCCGCTCCGACTACCTGCCGTTGATCATCGGCTGTTTCATCCTTCTCATCACCTGGGCTCCGGCCATCCGAAGCGTGCCTCAAATTCCCGGCAAGTTCGGCATCATCGGCGCGGTGCAGACCTTCCTTTCGCTCTTCGTCGGCGTTGTGGGCCCCCTGAACATGCCGTTCCTGATACGCGAGGGCCTGTCCCGCGATCGCGTGGTGATCACGCACTCCACGCAGATGACCGCGGTGCACGTCATCAAGGTGTCCACTTTCTTCTTGCTTGGATTCACCTTTGCACCGTACCTTTACCTGATAGCCGGCATGGTCCTGAGTGCGACCCTGGGCTCCTGGGTGGGCACCCGCTGGCGCTCACGGGTGCCGGAGGCCCTGTTCCGAACGATTCTCAAGTGGGTCGTCACGCTGCTGGCGCTACGGATGATCCTGGGCGTGGGACTCTAGCGCGGCCAACGCCCGCGCATGACGAAACGGAGGCGGTGAGCCATGGCAAAGGAACGTATCAAGGACCTGCTCGACCGCGGCTCGGCGGGTACGGACGTGACCGTGGAGGGGTGGCTGCGCACCGTGCGCCACAGCAAGAACGTCTCGTTCCTCGACATCTCGGACGGCTCGTGCATGGCCGGCATCCAGGCCGTGGCCGCGCCGGAGCTGGACAACTACGAGCCCGAGATCAACAAGCTAACCACCGGCTGCTGCGTGCGCGTGGCCGGACGGCTGGTGGAGTCGCCGGGCAAGGGGCAGCGCTACGAGATCCAGGCGGCGCGGGTCGAGGTGGTGGGCCACGCGGACGACGACTACCCGCTCCAGAAGAAACGCCACAGCTTTGAGTTCCTGCGCACCCTGGGCCACCTGCGCATGCGCACCAACACCTTCGGCGCGGTGATGCGCGTGCGCAACGCCGCCGCCCAGGCCATCCACAAGTTCTTTCAGGGACGCGGCTTCATCCACCTCCACGCCCCCATCATCACGCTGTCCGACTGCGAGGGCGCCGGCGAGATGTTTCGGGTCTCCGCCCTCGACCCCGACGCCGCGCCCCGCACCGAAGGCGGCCGCGTGGACTACTCCCAGGACTTTTTCGGCAAGGAAGCCCGCCTCACCGTGTCCGGGCAGCTCGAGGCGGAGATCGCCGCCCTGGCCCTGACCAACGTCTACACCTTCGGGCCGACCTTCCGCTCGGAGAACTCCAACACGAGCCGGCACCTGGCGGAGTTCTGGATGGTGGAGCCCGAGATGGCCTTCTGCGACATCCAGGGCAACATGGACCTGGCCGAGGCATTCCTGAAGGACGTGACCCGGGACGTGCTGGATGACTGCGACGACGACATGGCCTTCTTCAACCAGCGCATCGACCAGACCGTGCTCGAAACCCTCACGAACATCGTGGAGCAGCGGTTCGAGCGCATGACCTACAGCGAGGCGGTGGACATCCTCCAGCGCTCCGGGCGCGACTTCGAGTATCCCATATCGTGGGGTGTGAACCTGCAGAGCGAGCACGAACGCTACATCGTCGAGGAGCACGTGGGCCGGCCCGTGATCGTCATCGACTACCCCAAGGAGATCAAGGCGTTCTACATGTACCTCAACGACGACGAGCGCACCGTGGCGGCCATGGACGTGCTCGTGCCCAAGATCGGCGAGATCATCGGCGGCTCCCAGCGCGAGCATCGCCTGGCACAGCTCCGCGGACGCATCCAGGAATGCGGCCTTCCCGAGGACGAGTACTGGTGGTACCTGGAGCTGCGGCGCTACGGCAGCGCCCCTCACGCGGGCTTCGGCCTGGGCTTCGAACGCCTGGTCCAGTTCATGACCGGCATGGGCAACATCCGCGACGTCATCCCCTTCCCGCGCGTCCCGGGCTTCGCCGAGTTCTGAACGGTCTGATTTGCAGCCCCAAGCGCCCCTTGATATGTTCCAGCCGTCCGATCACAAAACCCACCCGGAGGCTCTTGCATGATCGAAGCACCGTTCCCCCAGGAAGAGTACGAAGCGCGTCACAAGGAGCTGCAGCAGCGCATGGAGCGCGACGAGCTGGACCTCATCGTGGCCTCGGCGCGTGACAACTTCTGGTACTTTACCGGGCTCGTCAGCTACCAGTTCGACCACCTGATGCGCCCCGAGATCTGCTTCATCCCCAGGGAAGGCAAGCCGTTCGCGCTGGTGTACGGCAACAACAAGGGCAAGGCGGAGGAGCTGCCCTGGTTCGGCGAGGTGCGGAGCTACGTGGACGTGCCCTTTCCGCGCGAGATGATCAGCGACTTCCTGAGCGACATGGGCTACGGCTCCGCCAGGCTGGGTTTCGAGCTCGACGACGACCAGCGGCTGGGCTTTCCGGTGAACTACCTGACGCGGCTCACCGAGGCGCTGCCCAAGGCCAAGATCGAGGACGGCTCCCGAGCGCTCACGGAGCAGCGGCTCTACAAGAGCCCGCGGGAGATGGAGAACATGCGCAAGGCGTGCGACATCTCCCAGAGGGCCTACGACCGCATGCTGCCCGAACTGAAGGCGGGGGTCACGCGCCGGGAAGTGGCCGAGCGCCTCTACATCGCCATGATCGAGGAAGGCGCCCACCCGCGCCATCCCGGCTTTCTCATGCTCAACGCCTCCACCAAGTACGACGAGCGGCGCTACGAGAAGGGCGACCGCATGATCGCGGACTTCGGCGCTTGCTACGAGGGCTACTACGGCGACATCACCCGCCAGGCGATCTTCGGCGCGCCGAGCGCGGATCAAACCAAGGAGCACGCGCTGGCGCTGCACCTGATCCAGCAATGCAAGAAGGTGATGAAGCCCGGGAACTCTATCGCCGAGATTCCGCGAGTGGCCAACGCCGAGTTGAAAAGGAACGGCTACCCCGAGGTGGAGAGCCCCAAGCGCATCGGACACGGCATCGGCATGGCCCGGGCCGAACCCCCGTCCATCAGCGAAGCCGAGGTACGGAACGTGGAGGTGGGGATGGTGCTGGCCATCGAGCCCAAGGTGCGCATCCCCGGGGCCTCCATCCACCTGGAAGAGGACGTGTTCATTACGGCGGACGGGGCCGAGCCGCTGACCGCGGGAGCCGAACGGCTCGATATCATCGAATGATCATGCCGCTGCCGGGCGGCAACGGTCGGCGCAACGGGCCCTCGGATAGTCTGCGTCCTTCGACTTCGCTGCGCCTGTCCTGAGGAAATCGAACCGTTCGTCCTGAGCGTAGCGGAGCGAAGTCGAAGGACGCTACCTGACGGGAAGGACACCATGGCCAACGGAATCCTCTATCTGTCCAACGACGACGTCAAGCGCCTGCTCGACCTCGGCGAGTCCATCGACATCGTCAAGACCGCGCTGCAGGACCACAGCGCCGGACGCGTGGGCTGGTCCGTGCCTGAGGACCTGGCGGTGAAACCCGAGCAAGGCTGGCAGTACTGGGTCACGGGCTGCTCGCTGGAGGTTGCGGCCGGGTTCCGCTTCCGCGCCATCAAGGCCGCGGGCGGCAGCCGCGACCCGTCGCGGCCACCCCAAGGCCCCCGGCGCATCCTCATCCTGAGCGACCGGGAGGGCGGCGAGGTCACCGCCATCATGGACGAGGACTGGTGCCACTCCGTGAGGACCGGCGCCGCCGCCACCGTGGCCTGCCAGTCCCTTTCGCGCCAAGGCGCGTCGGTGATGGCCATGCTGGGCGTCGGCGACACCGCCCGGGCCACCGTGCCGGTCATGGCGCGGGCCTTCGACCTCACGGAGGTGCGGGTGCTGTCCCGCCGGCCCGAGACCCGGGAGGTCTTCGCCCGTGAGGTAGGCGAGGAGCTGGACCTGAACGTCGTCCCCTGCGACACCGCCCCCCAGGCGCTGGACGGCGCCGACCTGGTGGTCTCCGCCACCACCACCTCCGAGCCCTTCGTCAAGCAGGAATGGATCAGTCCCGGGGCCTTCGTCTATTCCATCGGCAAACACCAGGAGCTTGAGAACTCCGCCTACAAGGGCATGGGCAAGTTCGTGGTGGACAGCTGGGCGCAGTGCAAGAAGAAGTCGGACGTAGACAGGATGTTGAGGGAAGGCTTCCTCACGCGCGACGACGTCTACGCGGAGATACCTGACGTCCTGTCGGGGAAGGTCCCCGGCCGGGAAGACGACCAGGAACGGATTTTCATGCGCGCCATCGGCCTCGTGAACCAGGACATCTCGCTGGCCGCATGGCTCTACCAAAAGGCCCTGGAAGAAGGCATCGGAACCCGACTACCCTACTAACTTGCGAGGACTCCCCTCCGTTCGTCCTGAGCCCTTCGACAAGCTCAGGACAGGCTTCGCGAAGCGAAGTCGAAGGACGCTTGGCAACACGAAAAGTTCGAGGACATCAATGGACATCTTCCTCCTCATGGGCCAGTCCAATATGGCAGGCCGTGGGTTGTTGGACGACGTGGAGCCCATCCGCGACGAGCGCATCCGGGTGTTCCAGGACGGCCGCTGGGCCGTCGCGGAAGAACCCCTGCATCATGACCGGCCCACCGCCGGCATCGGCCTGGCCATGAGCTTCGCCCGCTCGGTGCTGGACGCCAACCCCGGCACGGACGTCGGGCTGGTGCCCCGCGCCGTGGGCTCCACCCCTCTCGAAAGATGGATGCCCGGCGCCGACCTCTACGAAGGCGCCGTGGCCGCCGCCCGCGAGGCCGCCAAAGACGGCGCCATCAAGGCCGTTCTCTGGCACCAGGGCGAGCATGACTCCAAGTCGGAGGCGGACGCCGCCAGCTATGGGCGGCGGTTTACCGGTATGGCGACGACACTAAGGGAACGACTCGGAGCGCCCTCCTTGCCGGTGATCCTGGGAGAGCTGGGAGGCTATCTTTCCAAACGCCCCGACTTCCCGCACTACCGCACCGTCAACACCGAGCTGCGTAAAATCCCCGACATCCTCCCCCATTCCGCCTTCGTCAACGCCGAGGGCCTGACCGACAAGGGCGACGACTTGCACTACGATGCCCGATCCCTACGGATCTTCGGTGAGCGGTACGCGGCCGCGTACCTGGCAATGCAACACTAGCCCGGCGCGCGATCCAACTCTCATCGTTTCCGACAGATGCTTCCTCTCGAGGTCATCGGCGAATTGCGTGGCTTCAACTGCGGAGTCAGTTTCCGGCGAGCGTCTTGTCCCCGGCCAAGCGATTCAAGCCGAGCACGAGCAGGAACCCCAGGACGCACAAACCGAGCGCCAGCAAGAAAGCACCGTCGAACTCCGGCAGCGCGTTGACCTCGCGCAGGACCGACGGTTCACCGTGCACCGGCACCGCCGCCTTGAAGGGCCAGACCTTTCGCAACGACCCGGCCATGAGGCCGACGAGGAGCGCGATGGTGATCTGGTGGTGGCGGCGCAGCAGCCAGCTCAGGATGCGCACGAACGGCAGGATGCCGCACACCGCGCCCTTGACCAGGGGCAGGATGGCGAGGAAGTCGCGGTCACGGACGGCGTCGATGGCGAACTCGTACTGGCCCAGGACCAGCAGGATGAAGGAGCCGGAGATGCCGGGGAGGATCATGGCGGTGATCGCGGCGGCGCCGCTGAGAAAGAGTGTCATCCAGTCGTGGGACATTTCCATGGGAACCAGACCCACCAGCCAGTAAGCGGCTCCGGCGCCCGACAGAACGCTCAATGCCGCGGTCACGGACCAGCGCAGCCGCGCGCCTACGGTCACGATGCTGGCCAGGACCAGGCCGAGGAAGAAGGCAAACAGCGGCAACGGATGGTGGTCGAGCAGCCAACCGACGGGACCGGCCAGCACCAGGATGGCAGCAACGATGCCGACCCCCAGGACGACCAGAAAGCGCCAGGGGACAGCGGCTACCGCCTCGCGGAAGCGCAAGCGCGCCAGCATGAGCAGCAGCCGCCAGTTGAATGCCTTGAGGGCGTCCACGAGTTCCTCGTAGATGCCCATGATGAAGGCCATGGTGCCGCCGGAGACGCCGGGCACGACGTCGGCGGCGCCCATGGTGAGGCCGGAGAAGACTACGTAAAGGTAGTGCTTCAGCCCGCGGGCCGGTCGGCTAGTGGCGGCCACGCTGCCGCTAGTGTCGCGTCCCATGATTTCCTGGCACAAGTTGCGCAGGATTTTTTGTCGTCGGCAAGGCGCGATGACGAGCAGTGGCGGGT
>JAPPNE010000135.1 GCA_028818775.1 Deltaproteobacteria bacterium
CGTTCGTGAACCGGGTCAACGCCGACCTGGCCAACAACTTCGGCAACCTGGTGAGTCGGGTCCTCGCCATGCAGAAGCGGTACTTCGGCGGCGTGGTCCAGCCCATGGGCAGCGGCGACCGGCCCGAGGACCGGGAGCTCAGGGAAGCCTTCCAGGCGGCGGCGGCCAACGTCGACCGGCACATGGAGGAGATGGGCTTTCACCGGGCCCTGGAATCGATCATCGAGGCGGTGGACAAGACCAACCAGTACATCGTGCAGACGGCGCCGTTCACCCTCGTCAAGGACCCCGAACAGAAGCCCCGGGTGGGCGAGATCCTGCACCACGTGCTGGAGAGCGTACGCATCACCGGCGAACTGCTGGCGCCCTTCCTGCCGGAGACGGGCGCCGCGGTGCGAAGGCTCCTGGGACTCCCCGCCAGTGACACGCTCGACGCGGAGTGGGGCGGCTCCTTCCCCGAAGGACACCAAGTCCAACCGCCGGAAATCCTCTTCCCCCGGATCGAGGAGACGGAAGACGGCGGAGACAACGGGAGTGGCTAGGAGGATACCCGCACCAGTGGCTGGGAAGTTACCCGTCATTCCCGCGCAAGCGGGAATCCAGGGGTGGGGGGTGGCCACATGACTCCCGCATCCGCGACCCTCATCGACACCCACTGCCACATCCAGACCGAGGAATTCGACGAGGACCGCAAAGAGGTGCTGTCCCGGGCTCGCGACGCCGGCGTCGAGACTTTGATCGTCGTAGGCGGAGCGGGCGAACTCTCCACCAACGACCGCGCCGTGCACCTAGCCGAAGAGCACGCGGGCATCTACGCCACTGTCGGAATGCACCCCCACGACGCCAAGGACGTGAGCGCCGAGGACATGGACCGGTTGCGCGGCCTCGCCGGCCACCCCAAGGTCATCGCTATCGGGGAGACCGGCCTCGACTTCCACTACGACCACTCGCCCCGCGACATCCAAAGGGAAATGTTCGAGCGTTTCGTCGCGCTGGCCGTGGAGACGCGGTTGCCCATCGTCGTACACAACCGGGAGTCGGACCGCGAGGTGGCGGAAACGCTCCGAGAACGGGGCGGCGGCCGGCTGGAAGGAGTGATCCACTGCTTCACCAGCGACGCCGCAGCCGCGCGGACGTTCCTCGACCTCGGCTTCTACCTCTCGTTCTCGGGCATCGTCACCTTCAAGAACGCCGAGGCGCTGCGGGACATCGCCCGCTGGGTACCCCTGGACCGCCTGCTCATCGAGACCGACGCGCCGTTCCTGGCCCCCGTTCCCAAGCGCGGGCGGCGCAACGAGCCCGCCTACGTCCGGTTCGTGGCCGAGACCCTGGCCCGGGCCCGGGGAGTCGACGTCGACGAGATCGCCGGCGCCTCCAGCCGCAATGCCCGCACGCTGTTCGGGCTGCCGTCCGAGAACGGGCAGGAATCATGATTGACGGGACCACGAAGCTGCTGGGAGTTCTGGGCTGGCCGGTGGAGCATTCCATGTCGCCCGTGATGCACAACGCCGCCATCCAGGCGGCGGGCTTGAACGCCTGCTACGTTCCCTTGCCGTGTCCGCCCGAGGCCTTGGGGGATGTCATCTCCGGCCTGCGCGGCATGGGATTTCTCGGCGCCAACCTCACCATCCCGCACAAGCAGGCCGTCATCGAGCATCTCGACGGGCTGAGCGAGGAATCCCGCTTCACCGGAAGCGTCAACACCCTCTACTGGGAAGGGGACAGGCTCATGGGGACCAGCACCGACGCCGCGGGCGCCGTGCTGAACCTCCGCCAAGCCGGCATCGAGCTAGACGGCAAGAGGGTCACAATCCTGGGAACAGGTGGCGCCGCCCGGGCGCTGGCTTTCGTGCTGGCACGGGGCAGTTGCGCGGGCGTGGGTGGCGGCGGAGAGACCTTCACGCTACCGGAGCTCACCATACTGGGCCGGGACCGCAAAAAAGCCGAGCGGCTGACGCGGGACGTCGCGATGGGGAGCGCCGCCGGCACGGCGGTCCACGCGGGCTTGCTGTCGGAGTTCGCCTCGCTCGGAAGAGGTGCCGACATAGTCATCAACTGCACCTCCGTCGGAATGACGCCGGACGTGGATGGATGCCCTGTCGACCCAGCGCTCCTCGAGCCGCGCCACACCGTCCACGACATCGTCTACCAGCCACGCGAGACCATGCTGCTAAGGGAGGCCAAGACCAAGGGGTGCCCGACAGTGGAAGGCATCGGCATGCTGGTGCACCAAGGGGCGGCCTCCTTCCGCACTTGGTTCGGGCGCGACCCGGACACCGATGTCATGTTCGCAGCCATCCAAACCCCTGACCAAGCGTGATCAATCCTGTTGGGCGGAAACCGGAGCAGCGGCGGCGACGGGACCATGGCCGATCGGTGGGCATTGCATGAGGAGACGGCAGGGGGGCGAAGCGGCGGAATCCCCCACGGTCTTGTTTGAGACGCAACCTAGGGAGACGAAAAAAGGGGGAGGACTCGCGTCCTCCCCCTTTTGGTTTGTCGGTCTCGACCCGCTACCGGGCCGTTGCCGTCTAGTAGTCTTCCGGCATCGCCGGGGCAGCGGGCTGCTTCTTCTCCGGCTTGTCGGTGATCATGGCCTCGGTGGTGATGAGCAGGCCGGCCACGGACGCGGCGTTCTGCAGCGCCGAGCGGACCACCTTGGTGGGATCCAGGATCCCGGCCTTGATGAGGTCCTCGAACTCGCCGGTGGCGGCGTTGTAGCCGTGGGCCCCCTTGCCCTTCTTGATGGCGTCCACCACGACGGAGGCGTCGGCGCCGGCGTTCTGGGCGATCCAGCGGGCGGGCTCTTCGGCCGCGCGCTGAATGATGCGGACGCCGAAGGACTCGCTTTCGTCGACCTCAAGGTCCTTCAGGCCCGCGGCGGCCCGGATCAGGGCGACGCCGCCGCCCGGCACGATGCCTTCCTCGACCGCGGCGCGGGTGGAATGAAGCGCGTCCTCGACGCGGGCCTTCTTCTCCTTCATCTCGATCTCGGTGGCGGCCCCCACCTGGACCACGGCCACGCCGCCGGCCAGCTTGGCGAGCCGCTCCTGCAGCTTCTCGCGGTCGTAGTCCGAGGTGGTCTCCTCGATCTGCGCCCGGATCTGCTTGATGCGGCCCTCGATGTCGGCCTTGCCGCCGGCGCCTTCCACCACCGTGGTGTTTTCCTTGTCGACGATGATCTTCTTGCAGGTGCCGAGATCGTTCAGGGTCACGTTCTCGAGCTTGATGCCGAGCTCCTCGGCGATCATCCGGCCGTTGGTGAGGATCGCGATGTCCTCCAGCATGGCCTTGCGGCGGTCGCCGAAGCCAGGGGCCTTGACCGCGATGCACTTGAAGGTGCCGCGGATCTTGTTGACCACCAGGGTCGCCAGGGCCTCGCCCTCCACGTCCTCGGCGATGATCAGCAGCGGCTTGCCGCTCTTGGCGATGTTCTCCAGCACCGGCAGCAGGTCCTTCATGCTGGAGATCTTCTTCTCGTGGATCAGGATGAAGGGCTCGTCGAGGATCCCTTCCATGCGCTCGGGGTCGGTGACGAAATAGGGGGAGAGGTAGCCGCGGTCGAAGCGCATGCCTTCCACCAGCTCCAGGGTGGTCTCCAGGCCCTTGGCCTCCTCGACCGTGATGACGCCTTCCTTGCCGACCTTGTCCATGGCGTCGGCGAGGATGTCGCCGATGGTCTTGTCGTTGTTGGCGGAGATGGAGCCCACCTGGGCGATCTCGGAGCGGTCGCGCGTGGACTTGGACAGGCCCTGCAGGCCGGACACGACCTTTTCCACCGCCTTGTCGATGCCGCGCTTCACCGCCATGGGGTCATGGCCGGCGGCGACGATCTTGAGGCCCTCGCTGAAGATGGCGCGGGAGAGCACGGTGGCCGTGGTGGTGCCGTCGCCCGCCACGTCCGAGGTCTTGCTGGCGACTTCCTTGACCATCTGCGCGCCCATGTTCTCGAACTTGTCCTCGAGCTCGATCTCCTTGGCGACGGTGACGCCGTCCTTGGTCACGTTGGGGGCGCCCCAGGACTTTTCCAGCACCACGTTGCGGCCCTTGGGGCCCAGGGTGCAGGTGACGGTGTCCGCGAGGATCTTGACCCCTTTCAGGACCTTGGCCCTCGCCTCCTCACTGAATTTTACGTCCTTTGCAGCCATTTTCGCCGTACCTCCTTATTCGACGATCCCGAGGATGTCGTCTTCCCTCATGATGAGGTGCTCGTCGCCGTCCAACTGGATCTCGGTGCCGGAATACTTCCCGAACAGGACCTTGTCGCCTTCCTTGACGTCCAGGGCCACCACCTTGCCGTCCTCGCGCCTGCCGGAGCCCACCGCCACCACCATGCCCTCCTGGGGCTTCTCCTTGGCCGTGTCCGGGATGATGATGCCGCCGGCCGTCGTCTCCTCCTCGTCCAGCCTCTTGACGATGATCCTGTCGTGCAAAGGCTTTACTTTCGCCGCCATAGTTTGAACCTCCCTTGAGAGTGAATGATAGGATTTGAGCGCGAATCTAAGCACGATTTTCCCGCAGTCAAGTGGGTGTGTGGACCCTTTCGCGGGTTTCGTAGTAGATTTTTGCGGTGCTCCGGCGGAGTTGCCGTGCGGCAACGGCCCGGCCGGGCCGAATTCTTTCGTGGAGGTGGCTCAAGTGCTCAAGATTCTGGGAAGAAAGACTTCATCCAACGTGCAGAAGGTCCTGTGGTGCTGCGGCGAGCTGGACATCCCCTTCGAGCGCGAGGACATCGGCGGGCCGTTCGGCAAGAACCGGGAGCGCCCCTACCTGGACCTCAACCCCAACGGCGTGGTCCCCACCATACAGGACGGCGACTTCGTCCTGTGGGAGTCCAACAGCATCGTCCGGTACCTGGTCCACAAGTACAACGGCGGCAGGCTCTTGCCCGACACGCCCGAAGGGCGCGGCAACGCCAACCGCTGGATGGACTGGCAGTTGTCCACCGTGAACGGCTTCATGGTGCCGATCTTCTTCGGGCTCATCCGCACCCCCGAGGCCGAGCGCGACCCCGCCGCCATCGAGAAGGCCGTGGCCGCGGCCGTCTCCATTTGGGAGATCGTCGAGCGCTACCTCGAAGGCCAGGACTATCTCGCCGGCGATTCCTTCAGCATCGGCGACATCCCCGTGGGCATCTGGGCCTACCGCTGGTTCGCCATGGACATACAGCGCCCCTCCATGCCCAACGTCGAGGGGTGGTACGCGCGCCTGTGCGAGCGCCCGGCCTACAAGGAGCACGTCATGATCCCGCTCTCGTGAGCGGGATCGGGTCGTCCATCAGAAACGCCCTGCGGTGGTCGAGCGCCGGCAGCCGGCGCCGGACATCCTCCAGGTAGTCGAGGTCGATCTCGGCCAGAACCATGCCCGGCTCGGTGCCGGCTTGGGCGATGATCTTGCCCCATGGATCGACGATCATGGAATGGCCGTAGGCGTCCATGCTGGCGGGGTGGCGGCCGGTCTGGTCGGGGGCGATGATGTAGACTTGGTTCTCGATGGCGCGGGCGCGCAGCAGCGGTTCCCAGTGCGCCCGGCCGGTGGGGACCGTGAACACCGACGGCACGAAGACGACCTTGGCGCCCGCGGCCGTGAGGCGGCGATAGAGCTCGGGGAAGCGCAGATCGTAGCATACCGAGAGGCCCATGGCGCACATGGGGGTGTCCGCTACCACGACATCCTCGCCGGGGCGGCGAAACTCGGACTCGCGGATGGGCGCTTCGCCTGCGATGTCGACGTCGAACAGGTGGATCTTTCGGTACTTGGCGATGATCCCGGTGTCCGGACCCAGGAGCACGCTGGTGTTGTAGGCGCGCCCGTCCGGGCCGGCGGCCTCGAGTATGGAGCCGGCCAGCAGGTAAAGCCCGCACTCGGCCGCCAGTGCGCTCATCCGTTCCGTCGTCGGACCGGGCACGGGCTCGGCCTGGGCCGCGGTGTCTTTGCCGCGCCCGCGCCAGTTGAACACCTCCGGCAGCACCACGAGTTGCGCGCCTTGGGCGTGTGCCCGGCGAATCCACGTTTCGGCCTCCTGAAGATTGGCCTCCTTGTCGGAGGTGGCCAACATCTGGATCGCTGCCGCGAGAAACTTCATGGATCGGCTCCAGCGACCGTTTGTCCCCCTCCCAGCCCCTGGATTCCCGCTTTCGCGGGAACGACGTTTCGGGGGAGCCATGTCAATGAAAACAAGTTCGTTCAGGGCGCTTGATCAGACGATAGCAGCACGTCGAGGTTTTTCAACCATTCAAGCTCCGCGACGGACGCGGCGGCATGACAAATCGTTTCAAAAGGTGGTAACATTGCCGATATGGCAAGAAAGACCTCGGCAAGAGACAACCTCCAGGAGCGGCTGTTCCAGGAGCTTCGGGGTTTCGCTGAACAGTGTGGAATCGAGGTGCGGTGTGAGAAGCTGTCACGCGACCTGGGCTACCGGGTGCGCAGCGGCGGCTGTACGGTCAAGGGAAGGAAGTGGGTGATCGTGGAACGTACATTGCCGGCACGCGACCGGCTGGACCTGCTGGCCGGCGAGATCAGGAAGTCGGTCAGCGCCGATATGGAGATACCCGCCAACATCCAACCCTTCCTCTAGGGAGTCCCCGTCGCGCTCGGTCCTTTTCGGCGGGGTACACGAGAAGTCGGTTTCGGGGCGATTGTCGTCCCGGGGCATGATTGCGTGGGTTGAAACGGAGGGAAAGTCCCAATGAAGACCCTTCTGGCTGCGGTTGCTGTTTTCACCGCTCTGGCGACCAGTGCGGTCCATGCCGGCTCCCTGGCGCCCGCGCCGCGCGTCGTCGCCTCGTTCGAGCGCGACTTCATCGAGCGTTCCGGCGCCCAGACGCTGCAGGAATTGCTCGATACCGGCATCGCCCGCTACTTCCTCACCGGCGGACAGTCCCTGCTCGTCCTCGTCGACGGCAGGCCTTACGCCACCACCTCCGGCAATCTGGACACCTTGCCGCTCTCGGCCATCGAACGGCTCGAGCTTCTGAGCGGCTACAGCCTGGGCACACTCGGCGGCAGCGCCGTGCGCGGCGCGCTCAACGTCGTGCTGCGGACCGATCTGGACGGCTTCGAGACTCGGGCGGTCGCGCGGATGCCGAGCCGGGACGGCGGCGACGGCTGGCAGGGGAGTGCCTTCTGGGGCGGCGCGGTGGGCAAGGGACGCATGACCGTCGGCGCGGACGTCCTCGGTCGCAAGGAAATCACCGCGCGGAGCCGGGACTACAGCCGTTCCGTGTGGAAGGAGGGCGGCGCGTTCAACGAAGCGCAGAACGTCAGCGTCGGCGGCAACACCGTCTGGGTCGTCCAGGTAGATGACGACGCAGGCCCGACCGGCGTAAGGTCGGTTGCGCTGGGGGAATGCGACCCGGCGAAAGGCTATACCGGCCCGCTCAGCAATCCCCCAGGCATCACCTCGGGCGACAAGGGCTGCGGTTTCGCCTACGGCGCGATCATGTGGAACACCAGCAGCTACGAACAGAAGAGCGCGATCCTGAACCTGGACCATCCGCTCACCGAAGAGTCCGAGCTGCACCTGGACGTGAACGTCACGCGAGGCGATGCGGCGTTCCGCTACGCGCCGTCCATCGGCTCGTTCAGGTTCACCCCGAACCCGGGCCTGCTGGACGCGATCAACGAAGCGGCCGGCTCGGACTTCGAGGCGGACGGCAACGACTGGTTCGTGGTGGCGCACCGCTTTGTCCGCCACGGCAACCGCGACTGGCTGACGGACACCGAGGAATATGACGTCTCCGTGGGCCTTGAGGGGCGGATAACAGAGAGCCTCGGCTACGATGCGCGCATCAGCGCATTCCGGCTGGACGGTTTCGTGGACGGTAACACCTTCGTGCATTCCGGCAGGATAACAGAGGAAATCCAGGCGGGACGTTACGACCTCGCAGACCCGTTCTCGAACACGCCGGAGCATTTGGGAGCCATTGAGTACAGCAGCTTGCGGCTGGAGAACGATTTCGGCGCGGACTACCTGGGAGCCCGGATGGCGCTGGAGGGGTCCGGATTCGCCGTCGGCGGCCGCAGTTCCGCATGGACCGCAGGGTTGGAGGTAGGCACCTCGAAAGCCCACCACATCTCGGTCTATCGAGCCAATGACGGCACGCCCTATGACGTGTCCGAGGTGCTCGGTTCCGGCGGGGCCAGTTATGACGGCAAGCGCAAGGGCGCCGCAGCCTTCGCGGAGGTGTCCCTGCCGCTGGCGGAGAACCTGGATCTCAGGGTCGCCGGGCGCGGGGACGAAGCCGACGATATCGGCGGAATGGCGTCCTGGCGCCTCGGGGCCGATTACCGCCTGAGCGACCTCATCACGCTGCGCAGCTCCTGGGGCGCGGGAGAGAGACCGCCCTCGATGCTGTATCTCTACAGCTCCGAGGTGCAGGGCCATCCCTACATCGAGTGCGATCCGGGGAGCGGGAGCCCGCCCCGCTCTTGCGCCGAGCTCAACCCGCGGCAGGTAACGCGCGTGACGGTGGGCAACCCGGGTCTCGATCCTTGGGACACCGAAAGGCTCGCCGTAGGCGCCGAGGCCCGAAGGGGGCCGTTTTTCCTGGGGGTGGACTGGTATCGACTTTCGCGCTCCGGTCTTCCGGGACAAAACAGCGCGGATTGGCACATGCGAAACCTGCATGAATGCATGGACGGCGAAAGGGAGAACTGCATCGAGCGCACCGCCGGCGACATCACGATTCACGCCAAGTATGCGAACGTGGTCGAGACCGAGCTCTCGGGCATCAATACCCGGCTCGGCGGAGGCTTCCGAACGGGCTGGGGAGTGGTCGGCCTGCGCGGGACCTGGCGGCACGTCACCAGCACCGAACGGCGCATCGCGGGCGAAGAGGACCGGTTCCCCATCCCCAAGAACGTCGCCCGCATCGGCATCCTTGCACGGCGCGGCGGCCTGAGCGCCACCTGGACCACCTACTACCGCGCTGGCTACAAGAACCGGGCGGGTACCGGAACTTTCGAGTCCTGGACCGGCCACGACCTGGTCCTGGACTGGGTCGACCCGCTGGATTTGAAAGGCGCGCGGGTGTCGGCGGGCGTATTCAACGTCACCGACGCCGGCCTCGCGGTGGACACATCCAACCCGAGCAGCGTGGACGGGCCCACGGAAGCCGGCTGGGGGCGCACCTTCTTCCTCAGCCTCAGAATGCAGTTCTGACAGGGAAGACCGGCTATTGCATGAAGAAGCCCAGCGAGCCGCTGGTGTAGTCAAGCAGCGGCGCCCAGTACACTCCCAGCACGACCGTCAGCACCATGAGGGCGCCAAGCAGCGGCATGGCGCTGGGGGTGGCGGCCACGGGGCCTTCCTCGGGAGCGGGCTCGTCCAGGAACATGGTCTTGACGATCCGCCAGTAATAGTAGAGCGAGATGACCGTGTTGATCATGGCCACCACGGCCAGCACGTAGAACTGGCCCTCGATGATGGCGGCCACGAGCAGAAACTTGCCGATGAAGCCCGCCAAGGGCGGCAACCCGGTGAGGGAGGCCAGGAACACCATCATGCACACGGCCGGAAAGGCCGCGCCCCGCCAGGCCAGTCCGCGGTAGGCGTCCATGTCCTCGCGTCCGGTGGCGTTGGCCACGATCATGACCACCAGGAACGCGCCCAGGTTCATGATCAGGTAGACCACCACGTAGAACAGCATGGCGTTCAGGCCGTCGTTGTTCAGCACCACCAGCCCCATCATAATGTAGCCGGCGTGGGCGATGCCGGAATAGGCCAGCAGGCGCTTGACGTTGCGCTGGTTCAGGGCCGAGAGGTTGCCCCAGGTCATGGTGATGATGCTCAGGGCCACCAGCAGGTCGGTCCACTGGAGCGCGGGGAACGCCTGGAACGCCCAAAATCCCTCCTGCCCCAGGGTCGACACCGCGGGGTAGAAGAAGCGGATCAGGATAGCCACGCCGGCGGCGTTGGAAGCCACCGAGAGGAACCCGGTGAAGGGCGTGGGCGCCCCCTGGTACACGTCCGGCGACCACATGTGGAAGGGCGCGAAGGCCATCTTGTAGCCGAACCCCGCCAAGATGAAGACGAAGGCCATGAAGAGGGCGACCTGGTTGCCGCCGGTTTCGGCCATGGCCGTGTTGATGGCGGCGTAGTCGAGGCTCCCGGCCATGCCGAACACCCAGCTCATGCCGTAGATCATGGTGCCGGAGGCGACGCCGCCGTAGATGAGGTACTTGAGCGCGGCTTCCGCGGAGCGCCGGTTGTGCGGCAGCATGCCGGTGAGGATGTACGAGGTCAGGCTCACCAGCTCCAGGCCGAGATAGGCCATCAGCAGGTTGTTGGCCGAGGCCATGAAGAACATGCCGAACCCGCAGGTCAGCAGCACGATGTAGTACTCGCCCAGGTGCACCTGGCGCACCTCGCCCGACCCGATGGACATCCAGATGGCGCCCACCAGCGCCGCCAGGGTGACCACCTTGAAGAACAGGCTGAAGTTGTCCAGCGTCACCATGCGGTGGAACAGGAGCGTGGGCTCCGCGCCGTAGAGATCCACGGTGGCGCCCAGGGCGATGAGGCACCCGGCCAGGCCCAGGTAGGCCATGGCGCGCTTGTTGGCCACCACCAGGTCCAGGATCGTCAGCAGGAGGATGGTCCCCGCGAGGACGATCTCCGGGTAGAACAGACTCAGGCTTGCGACGTTACCGAGATCCATGGCGCTACGACAGGTGTGCGATCACCATCTGGTTGATGTTGTTGAGAGAGGCCTGGAGCAGGTCCAGCACCACCCGGGGATAGACCCCGACGATGACCACGATCACCCCCAGCGGGAACAGCGTGAATATCTCGCGGCCGTTGATCTCGGGCAGCGAGCGGTACTTCTCGTTGGGCGGACCGAGATAGACCCGCTGCATCATCCACAGCATGTAGCCCGCGGTGATGACGATGCCCAGGGCGGCGACGATGGTGAGCGCATGGTACTTGGGCCAGGCGCCCAGCAGCACCAGCACCTCGGAAACGAAGCCCGAGAGTCCCGGCAGCCCCATGGAGGCGAAGAACGCCAGCGCCGTGAAGCCGGCGTACACCGGCATGATGCTGGCCAGGCCGCCGAAGCCGTCGATGTCCCGGTGATGGGCGCGGTCGTAGATCACGCCCACGAGCAGGAAGAGCATGGCGGTGA
>JAPPNE010000136.1 GCA_028818775.1 Deltaproteobacteria bacterium
CACCTCGACAACGATCCAATCCGTTCCCGATCTTCCGAAGGTCTCCGGCGCGTACATCTCTTCGGCCATGGTGGGGGGCACCACGAAAACGCCGGGGGTCGTGGCCCTGGCTATGTAGCTGTATTGGTAGACACCGGCCCACAGGTATGGCGTGAAGGCCTCGGCCCGCTCGTCGCGCAGGTTTTGATGCCGATACCAGCTTCCCCCCCACCATCGTCCTCGGTTCCGGTTCGGCTCGTCCCCCAGGTTTCCGGTGACTGCGAGTTCGGGATTTAGGATCTCCAATCCGGCGGGCAGCGGGTCAACCAGGGCTACGTGAACACGGCGCGAGGGGGCCGCCATTAAAAGTTTGACGCGCACGCGGGCGCCGGCGCGGATGCGCCATACGCCGTCTTCGTCGCGGCGCACGTCGGCCGGATCGTCGACAGCCTCGTAGACTCGCTCGACGGTGAAGCCACGATCGGCGGCGTCCAGGCGCAGGTCGAGGGGCGCATAGCGCAGACCCAACCGGTAGTAGAGCCGTCCCTGGCCTTCCTTCTGCAGAATCAGGGGAAGGTCGCCGTCGGTTTCATCCGCGCTTGTCTGGAGGTACTGCATCGGGAGGCCGAGAGCGACGTTTTCGGTTGAGCGGCCCTCGAAGGCATGGCCGCCCGCGTACCGCTCACCCAGCCAGATGCGGGCGACGAAGTCGGGCGTCTGTGACTCGAAGGCGTTGAAGTAGCGGTCCAGCGCCAGGAGCACCCAGACGTTTTCCTGCGTATTGCTCCAGCGGCCTGCGGCGCGGTGCCCCAGCAGCCCGCGCACCAGCTTTGTAATCAGGTCGCGGTCGGGCTGGTCGACGACGAGCGCCTCCAACAGGACGGCGTCGGCGCGGCGGCTGGAATGGAGCAGCAGGTATGCGCCGTCGCCGTAGCCGGAGGCGACCGTGGCCGCGCCGGCGGTCTCGGTCACGCGGTTGTCGAGGAAGCGCCGCATCTCTGCGACCGTCCGGTGGGAGGCCGGATCGTCGCTGAGCACGAAGAGAAGCCAGCCGACACTTTCAAGCGAGAGGTTTTCCAAACCGGCTTCGTTGATCAGCTTTCTTGCCTTGGATGGATCATCGTCTGCAAGCAGTTTGCGCACATAGAGGGCGTAGGAGGAAAGACCGCGACGGACGCCGGCCCCGTACCAGGAGGGGAAGTGGTCCTCGATGGTGCGCAAATAGTCAAGCGAGCGGCTCAGCATGTCTTCCGGAACCGCGTAGCCCTTCAACCGGGCGCGGGCCAGAGCATGGGCGACGTGGACGCTGTGATAAGGCCAGACTTCGCCGCCGCGCCGCCAGATGGGAAAGCCGCCGCCGTAGTCCTGTAGGGCCTGCAGCGTCTGCAGATCGCTGTCCATCATTATCTCGATCTCGGCGGGCGTCGGCAGCCCCTCCGCGTCGAACGCCGTCAATACGTCGCGCAGCGCGGCCACGCCGAGGATGCGGGAGGCGATCTGCTCGGAGCATTCGTAGGGGTAGCGCACCAGGTAGATGAAGGCGTCGGTCAGCGCCTGCAGCGCGGTTGAGGAGATCGTTACTTCCAGGCCGCCGTAGCTCGGGACTGCATCAGTCGGGGGCCGCAAAGTCTGCAGGACCGCGCCGTTGGCGTCGATCTCACCGTAGACGGCAAAGGCCTCGGTGGTTGCGGGTGTGAAGACCGGCAGGTCGATCTCGGCCGCGTCGGCGATCGCAGGCTGATTGGCGGCGACCGCGGCAAACTGGAAACGGGCCGTGCCTGCGCCGGCGGTCTGTGTTGGAAAGCGTACCTCGACACGGTCGTTGGCGGGCACCTCCAGCGCGTAGCCGACCGCTTCACTCCCGCCGCTTTCCGCCACCAAATCGGCGTTGGTCGCGCGGACGACCACGTGTGTCACCATCGCCGCGTCGGTCTGGTTTTGCAGCACGACCGGCAGTTCGAAGCTGTCGCCGAAGTTGAGGAAACGGGGCGCGGAAGGGCGTACCATCAGCGGCAGCCGCGCAGTGAGGTTGGACGCGGCGCTGCCGAAGAACTTGCCGCCGGCCACGGCCACCACCATGACGCGATAGCGGGTGAGGTTGTCGGGCAGAGTGACGGAAACGCTGGCCTGCCCGTCGGCGTCGGTACGAACCTCGGGCGCGAAGAGGGCGAGCGGGTCGTAGTTCAGCCTGACGCGAATCGCCTCGCCGCCGCCGTCGGTGTCCATCGACTCTTCGGCCATGTCATCACCCATTGCCATCTCCGCCATGGCCGGGGCCGACGCCTCAAGCGCAAACGTCTGCCTTAGCATTTCGGGACGCGGTTGTTGCGGTTGCGGCGTACCGGTTGGCGCGGGTGTTGCCCCCGGCAGCGCCTGCGGACTCGCCAGCACCAGGTCGGCGCGACTGTGGTGGTCGCCGACCCCGCGGCCGCGATCACTGTAAAAGACGCTTACGGGGTCGAGCAGCTGATAGCCGGTCAGGGCCAGGATCGCCTCATCCACGACCACGACGGCGAATTCGGCGCCGGCCACCGGCGCGCCGCTTGCATCCCGCACCGATACGTCGATTGTTGTCTCGGCGCCGGGCTCCAGTTTCAGCGCACGCGGGGTCGCGTCAACCTGCAGTGTGCGGCTCAGGGGCGGAATCGACAGGTTGAGCCGGCCGCGCGCGTAGGCGGGGCGGCGGGGCGCGGCAGGAAGCTCGTTGCCCGCGCCATCGACGCGCACGGCTGACCCGACCAGGTTGACCTGCACGTGAATGTTGGGCGCGTACTGCTCCTCGATCGGCACGTGCAAGGTGTGGGTCGGGCCGTCCATCGTGAAGCGCTGGCTGGAAACGAGACCGTCGCGGCGCAGGGTGACAAGGCCTTCGGCGGGGAAGAAGGGCGCCTGCACCAGGATTTGGGCGGTCTCCCCGGGCGCGTACGCCTCGCCGTCGGGGATGAGCTGCAGCTCTTCCCGCTCCACGTTGCCGCTCGGCGGCCGCTGACCGCCGCTCACCCAGCGAATCAGCTCGGTGCGGTTGCGACGACCGGCTCCGTCAGTAACGGTGGCGGTGATGCGGTACTCGCCGCCAAGCGGCGTTTCAAAGGCGCAGGCGGCAAAGTTGCCTTTGTTGTCGTCCGGCTCGGCCGCGCCGGTTGTTTCTACCGTGCACTCCTGCGCCTCCTTTTCGATCTCCCGCCATCCGCCTTCCCGATAGACCCAGCCCAGCCGCGCGGCGCGCACGACCGCGCCATGGCCCGCGACCGCATTGCCGTCGATGTCGGTGACGACGACTTCAACCGAGAGCGGCTCGCCCTGCTCGACGAAGTAGCGCTCGGTGCGCAGGCCGACGTAGAGGTCAGCCGGATGCAGGAGCAGGCCGGCGCCGCTGCTCCACGCCTGCCGGTTCACGTCGAACACGGTCGCGCGGGCGTTGACGTGGACCGGAAAGGGCCGCACGTTCTCCCGGCCAGGCAGATCGGAGCCGTTCCCGGCGTTTACGCCGGTCAAAAAGTCGATGCGCAGGCTGTGCTCGCCGGCGGCGCCTGTGCGCGAGGTGAAGGCGGCGCGGCCGAGGTAACCGGACTCTTCTTCATGGCCCCACCACGGCAACCATTTGCCGAAGATGAAGCCGGACCAGTTGGGCGGCTCGTAGGCGCCTGACGTCGCCTCGACCTCCCAGGTCACTTCGGCGTTCGGCAGCGGGCCGCCGGCAAAGTAGCCGGCGCTGACGGTCGCGAGCGCGCGGTCGCCGGCGACGTGGGGGCCTTCGCTGACACGGGCGCTGACTTCGAACTCAGGGCGGCGAAACTCCTGGATCTGGAACTCGTGGTAGTGGCGGGCTTCGTCCGCGGCGGGGAAGCCGGCGGCCGGTTCCAACTCGATCCAGGCGTATCCCAGGTTGACGTTTTCGGGCAGGTCGAACTGGAAATGAAAACCCCCGAGCGCGTTGAGGGGTACGGAGCCGGCGTCGATGCGATTGTTCGACTCGTCACGCACAACATAGCTGAGCCGGTCCGGGCCGCCTTGGCGGACCAGGCTCACGTCGCCCTCCGGGCTGCGTTCGATCAGGCGCATCCAGCCCTTGACGCTGACGGTCTCGCCCGGACGGTAGATCTTGCGGTCGTCGAAGACGTAGTAGCGGGCTTAGGCGGTCACGTCCCGCCGAAGCCAGCCGCTCTCGGTGCGGTAGAATTCGTAACGGTTTTCGGGCAGAAATGCCGTGTCATCGCCGGCGCGTGCGATGAGCAGCTGCGCGCTGTCTTGCGGGAGCGACAACAGGGCAGAACCGGTCTCGTCGGTCGTGCCGTGCAGCTCCTGGGGCCAGAGGGACACGCGCACGCCCGGCAGCGGTGCGCCGTCGGCCAGGCGGTTTGCCCAGACGTAGATCTCATCATCATCGACGAAGGCGTCCAGGCCGATTCCGGTCACCTGAACCCAGCTGACGACGCGCATTTCCCGTAGCCGTTGGTTGAAGAGAGAAGCAAGCAGACCGCTCTGCGGCTCGACGTAGAGGATGAGATGGCCGGTTTCGCCGTCGAGGGCGCCGGCGAGATCGATGTTCGTCTCCAGCACTGCGTCGGCCTGGGAGTCCAGCTGCAGCGTGCGCTGCATGATTAGCTTGCCTGGTGGATCCTGCCGGTCATCGTTGCGGTGGTCATGGCGCCACAGGAGATAGTCGACGTACTGCTCCGCGGCAACGCGAAAGGCCAGAACCTTGACCGCGTTGAGGTTGAGCGTGTAGATCGGGAAAACGGGCCTGGCGTACGGGTCCAGGGTTGTAATCGGGCCGCCGGCCTTGGCGGTCAGGAAGGCCTCGGCCGGGCCGACCTTGAACCGGACCTGCAGGTTCTCGGCCAGCGCCTGGTCGAAGCGATCGGTCAGTCCGGCTTCCAGGGTGACAGTGTAGGTCGTGTTGCCGCGCGTGATCGCCTGAATCCAGATTTCGCGGTCGTAGACCTCGTAGGAAACGGCGTCAGGCTCCGGTGCGACGGAGATGAGGGCAGGGTCGAATGTCTCGAGGTCGACGGGGTTGTTGAAGCGCAGGAGCCAGGGTTCGCCGGGCTGACAGCGGCTGCCGTCAGACCAGTCGCACCGATGTTGCCGCAGCGCGAAAGGGCCGGGCGTATGGAAGCTGTAGCTCTGCGGACGCGCGCTGACGAGCGGGCCCTCGAGGGAGGGCGTTCCCGCGCCGAAGGTGACTGTGACGGTCGCGTCGCGCGGGAGAGGCTCCACGGCGACGAAAGCCAGCCAGCGGTCGGGAGGGGCTGCTGCTGCCAGGCGTTGAACGCGCGTGTCGGCAGCGATCTCATTTGCGGTCGCCAGGCGCAGCGCGTAGCTGAAGACGCCGGCAGTCACCTGCGCGTGCTCGAGGACGGCCGCAGGGTCGATTCTCTGGTCGAAAGATGCATAGAAGACAGGCGCCACACCGAGAGAGCGGCTGGTGGGATGCGCCAACTGCAGCGTGGGCGGCGGCGTGCGGAAGGTCCAGCCGACCGGCTCGGCCAGTTTCCGGCCGCCGGCAGATTGTGTGCCCGCTGGGATTTCGACCGTGTACTCGGTCGCCATGGGCATGCGAGCGGGGCCTGCGGCGCCGGCCTCGAAGAAGAGCGTCTGCGCGCCCACCCAGCGCCAGCGGCCCGGCGGTTCGGGGGACAGCCTGACCGGTACCTCCTCACGGGCCAGTTCCCGGTGGCTGGTTAGAGGGACCATCGGCTGGTTGAAGGTGATACTCAGCTGGGGGGCCAGCGGCGCGTCTCCCTCGGGCGAATAGCGCAAAACGGCCAGAGGCGCGTCGGCAAGGGCATCGGACAGGGAAGCGGCCTGCGGCGGCGGGAAGGGCAGTTCCACTTCGACGCCGGGCCGGGGGGGCGGGAGGACCTGGTGGGGCAGGCGCACCTGCTCGACGTCGCCCTCCTGCTCTTGAACGGGCGGCAGGCGGCTCAGCAGAGTCCGGA
>JAPPNE010000137.1 GCA_028818775.1 Deltaproteobacteria bacterium
CCGAACCACGCCCGCGCAAAAGCCTCTCGGCTTCAGCAGCAGCACGGATTTCTTCGGCGTGAGCGACAATCCCGGCCTCGAGCCTCCTGTCAGTATAGCGGGCCGGTCTGCGGGGAAGCCGGGCCGCCTAGCGCTAGATCGGACTTGACACATTGAGGATTGGTCGTGTAGAACGACAGTAGTGCGCGTCGGTCTCCGCATGCTGAAGCCGACCACGGTCCAGTGGTTGCGCAGCGAACTCAAGAACACGTCGCTCTGCCGGGCGGAGTTGGCTCGCGAGCTGTGTCGGCGGGACGAGTGGCGCAATCCGCAAGGCGAGTTGTGCGCAGCCTCGGCCCGCAAGGGCTTGCCGCAACTGGCCCGGGATCTCGGTCTTCCCCTGCCGGCGCCCAGCCGCCGCACCGGAGGGTGTGCCCGCCGCTCGCCGCAAGGGGTCCGGCAGGCCTTCCCGGCCGTGCAGGTCCGGTGCTCGCTCCAGGAGCTGGGCGAGGTGCGCCTGTGCCGGGCCGACACGCCCGAGCAGCGCCGCCACTGGTCGGCCTTGCTGGCGGCGGAACATCCGCTGGGACGCGGGCTGGCCCCCGGCTGCCGACTGGTGTACGGCATCCGGGCCCGGGGTCTGGAGCTCGGCGTCCTCAGCTGGGTGGCGGCCCCGCTGCGGCTGGCCCCCCGCGACCAGCTGCTGGGCTGGGATGAGCGCACGCGGCGTCACAACATTGCCCGGCTGGTGTCCAACGACCGCTTTCTGATCCGCGAGGGCGTGCAGGTGAGGAATCTGGCCAGCCACGTCCTGGCGCAGGCGCTGCGCCGCCTGCCGGAGGACTGGAAGGCACGCCACGGGGCGGTTCCGGTGGCGGTGGAGACCTGTGTCGGCCAGCCGCACAAGGGCACCTGCTACCAGGCCGCCGGCTTTGAGCCGGTGGGGAAGACGGCCGGCTACGCTTGGGGCGTGAAGAGGCCCAGGCAGCGCAAGCAGCCGCAGGAAGCCCAGCTCGCGCCGCAGAGCGGGCCGCGACCGGCCGCAGGGCCGAGCCGTTCTCAGCAGGCGGGGAGCGGGAGCCCGCTGCCGGAGCAGGGAGGGCAGCCGGCTTTGCCGGCGCAGCCGCCGCTGTCGCCCGGGCCCTGCCCGCCCCCGCAGCCGGACGGGGATGCCAACAGGATGCCGGCAGGAGAGTGCGGGCGTGCGGACTCCCCGGACCGGGGCCGCCGGGACACGGGTTGTGTGCCGGCGGCGGGGTTGCGGGCGGACACTGCGCCAGGGGGTGGCTCAGCGCAGCAGCCCCGGCCCTGTGGGCCGGCGCAGGAGAGCCGGCCGGGGCCGGAGGAGGTCCGGGCCGACCGCAAGCAGGTCTGGATGAAGGGGCTGACGCAGAAGGAAGAGGAGTGGAAGGCGGCCCTGCAGGCGCAGCCCCGGCGGGTTCTGGGCCAGTTCCCCCCTCTGGAAGTGGACGAGGACGCTCCCTGGTCCCGGCGCGAGTTCGAGCGTTCGGACCTGCCCGACCGGCGCCTGCGGGAGCGGCTACTGACCATGGGCGGGGCCTGGGAGCACAAGCCGGGCCAGTGCCTGCCGGACCTGTTCCCCAGCGGCGCCTTGCAGCAGGGGGCCTACCGTTTCCTGCACAATGGCAGGGTCGGCATGGAGGATGTGCTTCAGCCCCATCGCGAAGCCATGGCGGAGCGCTGCCGGCAACTGCCGGGCACGGTGCTCCTGGTGCAGGACACGACCACGCTGAACCACACCGGGCTCAAGGGCTGCACAGCGGGCCTGGGGGCGCTCAAGGAGCGCAGCAACAGTTCGCGGGGCCTGCACGTGCATGCGGCGATGGCCTTCACCGAGGGCCGGCGACCGCTGGGAGTGAGCGGTCTGGAGGTGTGGTCGCGCCCGCTGGAGAAGCCGCCCGGGGAGGACGGGAAGGAAAGCCGGCGCTGGTTCCGGGGCCTGGAACAGGGGTATGAGCTCGCCAGCGCCTGTCCGGAGCGGCGGATCGTGGTGGTGGGCGACCGGGAGAGCGACATCTTCGACCTGTTCCGGCAGCACGGCGAACGCTCCGGGGAGGGCGTGGAGCTGCTGGTGCGGGTCCACCTGGGACGGCAGCGGCTGGTCAGAGTCTGGGATCCGGGCTGCAGGTCGCTGATGATCCGCCCCTTGCGGGACCAGCCGGACTTCATGACCCAGGTGCGCTTCGAGCGCAGCTTCGAGGTGGATTCACAGGGCGGCAGGCGGGCGCGCAAGCGCCGCACGGTCGAGACCGAGGTGTGCATTGGCGCGGTGGAGGTGCAGGCGCCGAAGGAGCGCAGGCAGCGGGGCGAAGAGGGCATCGGGGCCTGGCTGGTGCACGTGCGGCAGACGAATGCGGAGCCGGGGGAGAAGCCGCTGGAGTGGTGGCTCACCAGCACCGTGGGCGGGCCGAGCGAGAGTTGGGCGCGGCGCATCGTGGGCTGGTACGAGGCGCGCTGGGGCATCGAGGAGTTCTTCCGGGTGCTCAAGAGCGGGATGCGCATCGAGGACCGCAGGCTGCGGACGGCGGACGCGCTGAAGAAGTGCCTGGTGTTCGACGCCGTCACGGCCTGGCAGGTGTTTTCGCTGGCGCGCTATGCGCGCGACACAGCGGACACCCCGGTGGAGGAGGTGCTGACGCCGGACGAGCGCGAGGTGATCGGGACGCTGGTGAACAAGCAGCAGTTGCTGCCGCCGCAGGAGCGGGGCCGCGCCCCGCCCCGCGACATCCTGTAGGGAACCAGATTATTCGGACACGCTTTTCCCAGATTATTTCGGCGGTAGGCAAAGGTCTTTTCTCGGTTTATTCGGACCTCCCGGAGAATCCGGACTGGGGTGGATCCGACGCGCGGGCCACTTCTTGCATGCCCCACGGTGACCCAGTGTGCAAGTCGGGTGCCCGTGGAGACCGTCCCCCGGCGGAACCTGGACCGCAGCCTTCGGATCGAAGGGACCCGAATTCTCTGATTATTCGGATTTCCAGCCGTTTGGGCGTCCGAGCAATTCGAGAAAAAACAGGGCTCTACTGCCGAAATAATGTGGCTCTGTACACATCCGCACCTGGGTGGTGTGGCTGGCGCGCACGGGGGGATTTCGGCCGTCCAGGCGTCGGCCTCTGCCGGGCAACGAGATCCTGTGGCGGGCCTACGCCCATGTGGCGGTGATCGCGCACTTCCAACAACTGGCCCGCAGCTGAGGGCAGGCTGCCGCGGGGCGGGGACCGGGTGCTCGCAGGAATTCACGCATCCCTGCTCGCGGCTCGCACCACTGCGGCTGTCGTCCAGCGACAGCGCAGCGATGCGGGCATCCGGGCTGCCCTGAGCCGGGATCGGGCGGATGCGCCGGTCGAAGACTCCTGCAGCATCCGCCCCCTCGCTTGCCCAACGCCGTTTTCCCGGATCGGGTGATCGTGTCGGTTGATGCGTCTTCGACTGTTCCGCACTCGCCGTCGCGTGGGCGTTCCCGCCGAGCGGGGCGGACCTGGATCTCCCAGCGGAAGATGGCCGGCCCCACGGCCACCAGCGGGTGCCTGTTCCAGCCCTCATGGCAGCCGCTTGTGCTGCAGCGAACGACCACCGCCCACGGAGCCAAGCCCTCCCTCGACCCTGCTACAATCGGGCCGGTCGGCAAGTGTACGAATGCCCGAAGTCCACCTAAACTTTGTCGATCCGTGGTCCAAACAAGTAGGACCACCTTAGAAAACGAGGAGTGGCCAGTGTCGGAAATCCGAATCTACAAGTTGGGCGTCGACGTCGAGCACGGGCGGCCGCCGGAACCCGCCGCGGAGCTGGCTGCATCCGGCTAGTTGCGGCACCATGGCGAGGACGAAGTCGTCGTGACACGTTCTGGCGTTCGGAGTAGTGCATTTCCCAGCGGCCGTGCCAGCGCTGGGCTATCGAGTGCCTGTGCCAACACTCTTGCTCTAGGACTGGCTGCACCGGTCCGACTGGTATCAAGACGGGAGTTTGGCGGATTCCCGTCCGTAGGCTCCCCGTTAGAACCACAAATGGAGAGGAGCCCTGATCTTGACTTCTGGGGCATCGGCAGCCCGCGGCGGCTTCTGGCTGAGCACCTGCAGCGACCCGCCCGCCGCCGTCCTGCTGGTCGAAAGCGCAGTCGACGCCCTCTCCGCCGTCGCCCTGCCCGCCCCCGGACTGTCCCCCGACAGCCTCGTGG
>JAPPNE010000138.1 GCA_028818775.1 Deltaproteobacteria bacterium
AATGCGTGTATTGAGACCGGACATGATCGTTCTACCTCCTTCGAATAGCCCCTGTGTTTTGTCCCTTATACCGTTCCCGGCCGCCGTACATCAAGGGTTATCAAGGGTTTCCCGACCGGTTCTCCGTTGGTGGACGGTCCCGAACGGCGGATCGCCCGACGCCGCGATGCCGGGAGCCGGCGGGCCTGAAACCGACCCTTACAGCACCTGGTACGCCCATATCTGGTGGAATACCTCGGGCTCGCCCTTGGGCATGGGCTGGTAAGGCTCCCCCTCCTCCACCAGCCGCCACTTGCCGTCGGCCTCCAACGCCGACTGCTTCTCCCTGAAGCCGTCCTGCTCGTAGGTGTCCGGACGAAGCGAGAACACGATGTGGCCGCCCGGACGGGTGACGCGCACCAACTCGTCGAACGAGCCGGGCGGCGCATGCCCCACCGTGAACACGCCCACGCTGATGACGCCGTCGAAGTACTTGGGCGGGAAGTCCAGCGGCAAGCCCATCGCCATCTGGTGGAACTCCTTGTAGACGCCCTTGCGGGCGGCCTCGTCCAGCATCCCTTGCGACAGGTCCATGGCCACCAGGAACTCGTAACCCACGTCGTGCAGCAACTCCCCCACGATACCGGTGCCGGCGCCCGCGTCGAGGATACGTCCGTGCCTGGCCACCCGCTTGGCGAAGGCATCCACGGCCTTCCGCGGACTCAACCAGCCGAAGTCGGTATTCAGGTCCCGGTCATAGGACCCGGCCCACTCGTCGTAGCGCTCCTCCAGCTCGGCGTTGCCCTTCGAGGAATAGATCCATTGGATCCGGTTTCCGGTCTTTTCGCTCATGCGGTCTCCCTTCACCCGACAAAGTCTGCCCTACGGCGTGGTCTCCGGCGGCCGCCGATGGTGCGTGGACTGCTCGTACGCATACGCCAGCCGGATCATGAGGCCGTCGTCGTAGGGCCGGCCGAGGAAGCTGACGCCGGCCGGCAACCCATCCGCCGTGAAGCCCGCGGGCACCGTCACCGTGGGCACGTACACCAGGAACGTGTTCAGGTGCGGCGCGCCCTTGTGGTTCACGAAGGGCGGCTTGACGCCGTCGGCGATGAGCGTGGGCTGGTGCTCCACGGCCTTGTGCACGATGGCGTCCAGCCGGTGCTCGGCCATGGTCTTGAGCAGGTGGATCATCAGGTGCTCCCGGGCCAGCAGGTACTCGTAGTGGTCCGCGGGGTCGGAGGTGATGCGCAGGCGCGCCTGCACCCGCTCCGTGAGCTTGGGGTAGTCCGGCGAGGCCATGGCGTCCGCGCGCGTCCGGTACGGCGGATTGGCGCTGCGGGACATGTAGATCCCGAAGGCCCTTTCCCCGGCGGTGGGATCGGCGCAGCGCTTGGCCAGCAGTTCGTTCAACCGCGCCAGCTCCACCGGTTCCACCACCTCGGCGCCGGCCGCTCGCAAATTCTCCACCGCGTTGTCGAAGATCCCGGTGATGCTCTTGAAGTCGCCGGCCTCGGGATCGGTGTTGTAGCCCATGGGCTCGCGCAGGACGCCGATCCTCGCGCCGCGCAGGCCGTCCGCGTCCAGGAAGTCCGTGTAGCTCGGCGGCACGTGGCCGAAGCCCCGGGAGGTGATCGGGTCCTCGCCGTCGTAGCCCACCATCACGTCCAGCAGGGTGGCCATGTCCCGGACCGTGCGCGCCATGGGCCCAAGCGACCCGGCTTCCTGGGGCCAGCCGGAGTAGACGCCGGCGCGGCTCACCAGCCCGGCGGTGGGACGCATGCCGGCGATGCAGTTCCAGGTGGAAGGCCGGCGGATGGACGCCAGTCCCTCCTGGCCCACGCCCACGGCGCCGAAGTTGGCGGACACCGCCGCCCCGGAGCCCCCCGACGAGCCGCCCACGGTGCGCTCCACGTCGTAGGGATTGCGGGTGGAGCCGAACAGCGAGCCGTGGGTGTCGCCCGCCCCCAGTTCGCCCAGGGTGGTCTTGGCCAGCACGATGGCGCCGGCCTCCTTGAGCTTCTCCACCACCCGGCAGTCCCGGTCCGGGTAGTAGTCCTTGAACAGCAGCGAGCCGAGAGTGGTGGGCGTCCCCTTGAGGTCCGCCTGGTCCTTCATCACCACCGGGATGCCGTGGAGCGGCCCGGTCTTGCCCGAGCCCTTGAAGGCCGCGTCCAGCCGGTCCGCCTCATCGAGGGCCGCGGGGTTCACCGTGATGACGGAATTGATCCGCGGACCCCCGCGGTCATAGGCGTCGATGCGGTCGATGTACGCCTGGACCAGTTGGCGCGCGGTCAGGGTGCCCGCGGCGTAGGCGGCGTGGATGTCCGCGATGGTGGCTTCCGGCACCGTGAACGAGTCTGCGTTTGCACTCATGCGATCCTCCGTCGGCAAGACGCTGCCGACCATTCGAGTCGGTTTGGTCACAACCAGCCTAAACGTGTATCACTAACTCTTGGCCTGTAACAGGATGTGCTGACGTCATGGGTTACGAACAGGCTATTGAAGATCCAAGGTCTTGGAGGAAATCATGGCTGACGACCCCCGTAGCGGTTTCACCGAGGTGCAAGGCATCCGCATGCACTACCGGGAGTGGGGCGACCCCGCGGCCCCGGACCTGCTGCTGGTGCACGGCTGGACCAACTACAGCCTGGGCTGGGCGGGCGTGGCCGAGCACTTCGCCGGGCGCTACCACGTGGTGGCGCCGGATCTGCGGGGACACGGCGAGTCGGACAAGCCCGTCACGGGCTACCGCCTGCGCGACTTCGCCGAGGACGTGCACCAGCTCATCGCCAACCTGAAGCTCGATCGCCCGGCCTACGCCGGCCACTCCTGGGGCGGCAACATCGGCACCATGCTGGCGGCGGACCATCCCGAGGACATCTCCCGCGCCTTCCTGGAGGACCCGGTGTACTGGCGCATGCAGCACGCCTTCGTCACCGCCCTCCCCGGCGCGCTGGCGCGGCTCGCGCGCCCCGAGGAGGAGATCCGCGCCGAGGCCCGAAAGAACGGCCTCTCGCCGGAACAGGAGGACTGGGAGGTCTACCGCAACCGCCACTTCTCGCCCCACGCCCTGACCCGGCTCCTCACCGACAACCGCGACTGGGCGCTGGCGTCCGAGGAGCGCCTGCGGCGCATCCAGGTGCCGACGCTGATCCTGGTGGGGGACGCCACGGTGTCGCCGCAACCGGGCGCCATTCTCGCCCAGGAGCTGGGCCATCTCCAGAGCATCGCCTCGCCGCAGGTGGTCTTCGAGTTCTGGGAAGGCGTGGGCCACATGATGCGCGGCACCCGGCCCGACGCCTACAACGAACGGCTGGAACAGTGGCTGGCGGGAAGCTGAGGTAGCGGTTTCCCTTGCCCGACTCGACACCACCACCGATCCGGATCTGGTCGAACCCGACCCTGCTCATCGCCGGGTTCAGCGGCCTGCTGGCGTCCCTCGATACTTCGGTCAACATCGCTTTCCCGGCCATCACCGACGCGTTCGGCATCAACCTGATGTCCATCCAATGGGTGGTGGTGAGCTACGTGCTGACCCACGCCAGCCTGCTGCTCGGTTGCGGGCGTTTGGCGGACATCTTCGGCCACTGGCGCATCCTCACCATCGGCCTCCTGATCAGCACCGTGGCGTTCGCCGTATGCGGCTTCGCCCAGACCTTTGCCTGGCTGCTCATGGGGCGGATACTCCAGGGGGTGGGAGTGG
Source organism: Deltaproteobacteria bacterium (assembly GCA_028818775.1). NCBI lineage: Bacteria > Pseudomonadati > Myxococcota > Myxococcia > Deltaproteobacteria bacterium. Next base: position 3,686 of record JAPPNE010000138.1, read on the forward strand.
CGCTGGTTTTCGGCTCGGCCCCGGCGCTGGTGACACTGGCCGTCAGCGGCGCGGAACGCGGGCGGGCGCTTGGCTTCTACCAGATGAACACGGCCACGGGGTACGCCATGGGGCCGCTTCTGGGCGGCGTGCTGGTGGACGCCTTCGGCTGGCGCGGCGTCTACCTTTACCGGGCGCTGCCCGCCCTGCTCATCGCATGGCTCACTTCCGGCCGCGTCCAATCCGGGCAACGGGCGACCTCCGGCGAGCGGTTCGACCTTCTCGGCGCAGTGACCCTGACCCTGAGCGCCGGCGCTCTTCTGCTGGCCATGACCCGGAGCCGCGACCTCGGCTGGACGGCGCCGGAGGTGATCGTGCTCGCGCTGGTCGGCGTGGTCAGCCTGGCGGTCTTCCTCGTCACCGAAAAACGGGTGGCCGCGCCGGTCGTCAACCTCGACCTGTTCCGCCGGCCGGCCTTCACCCTCGCCAACCTGCTCAACCTGGCGGCCAACGCCACCCGGTTCCCCATCGGCCTGCTGGTCCCCTACTATGCCGTGAACATCCTGGGCTTCCGGGGGATTCTGGTCGGCCTGCTCCTCTTCGCGCCCGCGGTCATGACCATTGTCGCCGCCGCCTTCGCCGGCCGCCTGTCCGACCGCATCGGCACCGGCGGCCTGAGCTCCGCCGGCCTGGCCGTCCAGTCCGTGGGCCTGTGGCTGGGCAGCGGCCTCGACGCAAGCTCCGACTACCCCACCGCCGCCCTGTCCCTGTGCCTCGTGGGACTCGGCCTAGGCACCTTCCAGGTGCCCAACATGAGCTTCGTCATGGGCGCCATCCCCCGCGAGCACCAGGGCGTCGCCGGCAGCATCAACCAGATGATGCGCACCGCCGGCATCGTCTTCGGCGTCACCGGAGCCAGCCTGCTGTTCGAACGCTGGCGCGTCTCCCACGCCGACCTGGGAGAGGTGGACGCCTTCGTGACCGCCTTCCAGCTCGTGTTCCTGACCGCCGCGGTGCTGTGCGGCCTGGCCGCGGCCGCGTCGCTGTTCCGCCGTGGCGGGAAGAGGCAGGACCGCACCGGGCAGGACAAGGCGGACGCGGAATCATCGGGTGCGTAGGCGTCCCTGACAAAATCTGATAGCGTTTCGCGATCCGGGGGTTTCCCCGAAATTCACTCGCACGGAGGTCACAGCCCAATGAGCATTGAACGAATCAGACCGCAGGTTTGGAACAGCCGCGCCGTGGTGCACGGCGATCTGGTGTACCTGTCCGGCCTGGTGGCGGACGACAAGTCCCTGTCCACGAAAGGCCAGACGGAACAGGTGCTGGCCAAGATCGACGACGTCCTCGCCGCCGCTGGCACCAATAAGTCCCGCATCCTTACGTCCACCGTCTATCTCGCCGACATCGACGCCAAGGACGAGATGAACGAAGCCTGGATGGCCTGGATCGACAAGGACAACCTCCCGGCCCGGGCCGCCATCGGCGTGGACCTCACCCCGGGCACCCAGGTGGAGATCATGGTCTGCGCGGCAAAGTAGGGTACGGCGAACGTACCGCGTCCCCTTCAAGGGTGGTTGGCGTGCAACTTATCCGGCATCCGGGTTCCGTGCCGGACGACGTGCGGCAGACAAATCCAGGGCACCCGTGATGTCCTTGCCGTCGTCAAAGTCCGCGTCGAAGATCGTTGCCTTCACTCCTGTGCGATCTTCGTGCGAATGCCGGTCCTTGAGCAGGGCTTGCACCTCGTCGGGTGCAATGCACTCCAGGGAGTCGTTCACCGGCGAGTTCACAGCTCGTGAGACACAGTACCCATCCATCAACTCGGCGGGATAGGGTTTCAGCAACGCCGACAGGTCCGTAAGGTCCGTGTTGGCGGGATCGAGCCACTTGGCTTCGTCCTCCGGCAGCAGGATGACCGGCATCCGGTTGTGGACCGGCTCCAGGAGGCTGTTGGGGCTGGTGGTGACGATGGTGAACGAATGGAGCGGGGTGCCGTCGGGCCGAAGCCAGCGGTCCCAGAGGCCGGCGAAGGCGAAGGGCTCGCCGCTTCGCAGCGTGAAGCGCATGGGGGTCCGGACGCGGCCTTCCCTGCGCCACTCGTAGAAGCCGTCGGCCGGCACCAGGCAGCGCCGCCTCGGCAAGAGCCCCCGGAAGGCCGGCCGTTGTGGGAGGGTTTCGGCGCGGGCATTGATGATGGGTTTGGCGGCATCCTTGGCGTGATAGGGCACGAGGCCCCAGTGCATCACCCGCAGCGTGCGGGTGTCCGGGGTTTTCGGATTGACGCCCACCACCGGCGCGTCCTGGCTCGGCGCCAGGTTGTACCGGGGCGCCAGATCGAAGTCCGGATCGTCGATGCCGAAGCGTTCCATTAAGTCCTGCAACTTTGCCGTCTGGGTGTACCTACCGCACATGGTGATGACCGTTGTCTATTTTGTCTTGGTTTTCGCTGCGTTAGATTTCACAACTCGAAGTTCACCGCCACGGTTGTGGCCCAAATCCCAAGGGCCGTGGGTGAGGGATCGATGGGAAGTGTGACCGCCATCGAGTCGTTCCGGGTGACACACCGGAACGGACGTAGCGGAGCGTCAATGCCTTGCACTCGCGAGCGACCAACGCTCGACCAACTTTTTTAGTTCTGGAAGTTGGATAGGCCAGTCGTGCAGGGTGGCGGGGTCGAAGTCGGCGCCGTTCGGCCAGATCAGAGTATGGACTTCCGGATCGATTCGGACTTGGTTGAAAAGGGACGGATCACGAAGGGGACCGAACAGTTCGCCCTCCAATACGGCCTGGAAGTCTATGACCTGTTCCGTCTTGTCGTCAAACCGAATGCGAAGCGTGTACGGCGCTTCAACTTCAAAGGAAATCACACGATAGATGGGGTGACTCATGGGCTCCTCCCTCATTGAAGAGGGTCAATTTTCAGGAGCATCCGCCCTGATTGCAACCGTCGCCAGTCGGCCAGCAATTCCTCGTGATGCAATTCCGCCCAAGCCTCGACCAGACGCTGCTGTCGCCTTGGCAATTGTCCCGCAATCAACTCAATGGTGTCAATGGCGTACACAGCGACGGCATCCTGGTGGTAGGCGTGGAAGTGGGGACGGTTATGAATACCGAGAGGCTCAACGTACATGCGTATGATGATGCCGAAAAATCGGCAGATCTCAGGCATCCGATTCCTCTGGAGTCATTTCCGACTGAGACAAGACTTTCTTGATCCGCTGCCGCAGCGAGCGAATCTCCACGACATAGCGGCCGCTGCTCGACGAAGCCACGATGTAGTCTCCAAACCGGCCATGCTTCGGTTCGAGCGCGCGCACCTCGTCGATCTCGGTCCGACCGCGCCACTCCCGCCGCCGGACCTCGTCCTCATCCGTCGAAAGGCAGCCTCGAAACGTCGGCGGCCGCTCGTTCACCGCGCGTCCTGCTTTCTCCCGTGACCGTTCCATGAGCCTCTTCTTACCGATTCGTCCGTGGTCCGTGAAGTCCCGTCGGTCCTTGGGAGCCTGCACCGCAGGACGGAGCGGGTGTAGGGCGGGTTTCAAGCCCGGATGGGCTCCGTGTACGTTTCAGGGAGACGGTGGGCTGTCGCTTCCGATTTCCGGGACCACTTCACTCCGAGTGGAACGCCTCCTCTATGATCCGCCGCGTCGCAAGCTTCTCCAGTTCGCCCCTCTGTCCGCACGCGACAGCCGTCCTTCGATCAGATCCGAAAGGGATTTGCGCGTCCGCATCGATCCCGGTACTCTCTTCGCCGTGGGTGCCTCCTTGTCGGGCTCGGACTCTACCGGTGCCGGTTGGCGTACCCCTACCGAGGATGCACCAATCTTCCAGCAAGTTTAGGACTCCACCAGAAGGGGGTAGACGGCTTCACCGACGACCACCTTCGCGAGGCAGTACGCGAATTGATGCGCGGCCAACCCCAAGAGGATGAAATGGGACGCAAGGTTTCAAAGGCAATCTTGGAGCAGCACGAACTGGAGGAATGCCAAGTCGCCTACTGGGATACGCTGAGTGATGACCAGCAGGAGATCTACTTCAGTCAGGCCCACTACGAGAGCCGCAACGCTGTGTACTACGAGAACATGTACGTGAAGCTCGGACAGCGCGGGCACAACGGGCGCGGTTCGGTGCTGGCGGATGCCGTCGAGAAAGCTTACCAGGACAGCCCCGAGTACAAAGCGAAGGTCGCCAAGATTAACGCTGAGCGCAAGGCTGCCTATGACAACGAAAGGCTTACCTGCATCAAGTGCGGGAAGGAGCATCCGCGACAGAAGGGCGTTCAGTTCGGCGGCGCCGAGTCAATGTGCCTTCCGTGCGCCATCGCGCACAGTAAGCCGGGTACTCTGATGGGCGACATGTACCGGGAAGAATGGGAGCGGGTGCGGGGAGTATCGGAGAACCCGCCAGCGCCGGGGTCAGATCGTCCGATCCGACGTGGCGAGTGAAGCTGGTCCCGGACGTCTCCCGCCCTGGACCGGCTGGCGAGCTTGCATACAAGTTGCATAGCATTCCGTAGAATCTGTCGACTTCTTGACCATGAATCGCAACGAGTTTCTCCGAAAAATCGACCAAATCAACGTTTGGAAGAGCGGCGAAAAACGTGCGCCTCATAAACCTCTGCTGCTCCTGCTGGGACTCGGGCGCGTTCTCAACGGCGAGGACCGGCTCGCGTCCTACGGGAATGACATAGAGCCCGAACTCGGACAGCTTCTGCAACGGTTCGGCCCACCTCGCAAAGCACTGCACCCCGAGTTCCCCTTCAGCCGCCTGAGTGCGGACGGCCTGTGGGACATCCCCGGGAGCGATCTTTTGACGGTCACTTCAAGCGGGGATTTTTCCGTCCAGGAGTTGCGGAGCCGCAACGTTGAGGGCGGATTCCCTGAATCGGCCTACCTCATGCTCCGTAATGCACCCGAACTGGTCCGGGAAGCCACTCAGAAGCTCTTGGACGGTCATTTCCCCGAGTCCCTGCACGACGACATCCGGGAAGCCGTTGGCATCCCTCGGACTTAAGAAATGCACGATTCCCCCGCCCAGCCACGCGACCCCGCCTTCCGACGCGAAGTCCTGCGCGAGTACGAGCACCGTTGTGCAGTCTGCAACTTCGACGTGCAGCTCGGGGATGTCCGGATTGGTGTCGAAGCTGCCCACATTAAGTGGCATGCGTACGGCGGCCCCGACGAAGTACCGAATGGGTTGGCCTTGTGCTGGCTCCACCACAAGGCTTTCGACCGCGGAGCACTCGGTCTCGCGGCCGTCGGCAAAGGCTTCAAGGTCCTCGTTTCCAGTGAGGTCAGTGGCGTCACGCCTCCGCGTCACTGGTTCTTGGACTTCCACGACCAAGAGTTACGACCGCCTCGCAACCGCCACCTCGACCCCAAACGCGAGTTCGTAAGCTGGCACCAACGCGAGGTCTTTCGCAAACCAGCGCTTCCATGACGGTTGCCTTCGCAAGTTTTCTGGATTGGGAATGCTCACCGCAACGGAAACCGAAAGCTGTTCCGCGACTCAAGCGTCTTCCTGCCCCCCATGCAAAAGATAATCCGCCGCGACGCATTCTAATGTCGTATCCAGATCCGCCGGTGTCCCTGCAGTCGACCGAGCGAAGTTGCCGATGGCGTCGTGCAGGGCCTCCTTGTCCCGTTCGGCCAGCCACACTTCGATGGCTTGCCTGACCAGCACCGCCCTGGACTGTCCTGAGCGCTCCGGTTCGGCCTTGAGGCGCGGATCGATGTCCGTTGGGAGAAGAACGTGCTGAGAGTGGCGGAGTGCAGCCATGACAATAAACTATGCCATTGGTCTATCGCCGGAACAATGCCCTCGGGCACCGGCTGCCTTCCGTCTCCAGCGTTCGCGCCGACGCTAATCGCCAGAGAGGCCCGGCAAGGTTGCCAAGGCCGCCCAAGGACGCTAACAACTTACTGATTCCCCCAGGAGGACCGCCCGTGATCATCGACTGCGATACCCACATAATGCCCGAGGACGCCTTTGACTATGTGCCCGAGGAGTTCCGCGACAAGGCGCCCTTCCCCGTGTACAGCGAAGAGGGCCTGCTCATCGACATGGAGTTCCCCGGCGGGCCGCCCGAGGTCCACGGCGTCACGCCGCTGGGCGCGCCGGGCTCCGGCGCCAAGATGAAGGGGCTCGTGGACCTGCAGGTGCGGCTCGACGAGATGCCCGTGCTCGGCGTGGACCAACAGTTCGTGTTGCCGCAGTTCTCCGGCTGGTGGACCTACATGATCGAGCCGGAGCTGGCCTCGGCCATTGCCCGCTCCTACAACCTCTCCAACCTGCGCATGATGGAGCGCCACGACTGCCTCGTGGGCGTGGCCATCGTGCAACTCCAGGACGTGCCCGCCGCCATCCGCGAGATGGAGTGGGCGCAGAAGGAGGGGTTTTGCGCGGTGGTGCTGGACAAGGTCTTCCCGGTGCAGGACCACCCCTACGGCGAGAGCCTCGGCAGCCACAAGGAGCTGTGGCCGTTCTTCGCGCGGGCCGAGGAAATGGAGATGCCCATCTTCCTGCACAACATCCAGCACGGCCACCGCATCAGCAACCTGCCCAACTTCCAGAAGGACGGCCTCTACCTCTTCGCGCCCCAGGAGGGGCAGGTGAGCCTGGTGTCGCTGGTGACCAGCGGCTTGCTGGACGATTTCCCCGGCCTCCAGTTCATCTTCACCGAGGCGGGCACCGGTTTCATCCGGCCCCTGGTGGAAAGGCTCGACGCGGCCTTCGCCGGCCCACCCGTCGACTACGATGGGGATGCCGATGCCGACGTCATGCGCGGGGTGAAGGCCAAGTTGCGCCGCCACCGGGCGTTCTACGGCCCCGAGGTGTTCCTGGAGAAGAACAAGCAGCCGGCCAGCCACTACTTCCGCAACAACTTCTACTTCACCATCGAGACCGAGGAAGCCGCGTTGCCCGACGCCATCGACTTCCTGGGAGCCGAGCGCTTCCTCTTCGCCACCGACTACCCACACGACGACCCCGGCGGCAGCATGAAGTTCCGCGACGTCCAGCTCCTGGCCGTCAACAAGAACATCTCGGAAGAGACCAAAGAACTCATCCGCCACGGCAACGCGGAGCGGTTGTTCAAGCTGGACAGGGGGGCGAAGCGAGCGACTATTGATCGGTAGGGGAGGCAACACAAGGCGCACGACCACGTTGGCTTCGCCACAACGTGGCGCTGACTTGTCAGCCCCCACACAAAGGACTAATCTAACGATACGTGAAAACATCGACGGACCGATGTTTCATTAGGACCACGCAACAATTTGCGCAAGCCGATAACATGACCGGGCCACAGTATCCCCTTTTCCCTAAACCGGTATCACCTACCGAAATTCCGTCTGCACGCTTGCCGACAAACACGACCACCAGCCGTCATCCTGTACACCGTTGGTTCAACTTCATTGCCGGCTTCTCACCAGAGTTTGTACACGCCGCCCTCCGCACGCAATCTCGACCACTGGGACCAGACACAAGGTTACTTGATCCTTTCTCTGGTTGCGGAACCGCACCGTTAGCAGCACGCCTCCTCGGTTTGTCCGCCGTCGGCTACGACCCTCATCCGTTTTTCGCGACCATAAGCGAAGCGAAGGCGAATAGCCCCACGTATTGGGCAGATCTGCCGTCCATTCACGCTGCCCTTAGTGAGGGGATCTCCCAACCGTCTCCAAACCACCTTACCATTCCCAGCCCGGTCTCTACTTTCCTTCACAAACTGTTCCGAACCGAGGACCTTATTGCACTATTGTCCGCGCGTCAGCGGCTAGTCGAGAGTAGTCTTGGTACACACCCCCTTGCCGTCCTCATGTTATCCCGTATTCTGGATCACAGCTGCACCGCAGCTACCGACGGGATCTACAAGGCACCTACCTCGCACAAAAGGGCTTTGTCCCCAATCGACGCTCTTCGGAGAGTATCCGCCACTCTGTCTGACGACACGCACGAGGCCCGACTAACCGGCGGACCAGTACGAATTTACGACAAGTCATCTTCCAAGATGGACGAGCTCGACGATCAATCGGTCGATCTCGTCGTGACATCCCCGCCCTATTTGAACAATTTTGACTTTGCCGAAATGACTCGTATGTACATTTACTTCTGGGGACTTGCCTCCTCTTGGCGCGAAATCACCGAGCGCATAAGACGTCGGCTGATCGTCAACACTACCACCGCGTTGACAGGGCAAAAAGACCGTCAAGAAGCATATAGAGATACCCTTCCCCGCCACGTTCGTCATCATGCGGATATTTGTGTCCGCGCTCTGGCTGACCAACGCAAAGTCAAGGCTGGTCGAAAAGAGTACTATCTACTCGTATATCCCTACCTGAGTCAGATGCAAGACGTCTTAAAAGAGACCCTGCGTGTCATGAAACCCGGTGGCGTTTTTCATATGATGATCGCCGATGCAGCTCTTTACGGTGTGCACCTCCCGACTCCTCATTGGCTTGCTGACATCATGACGGCCTGCGGATTTGCCAACGTGCAGTGCGAAATGATAAGGGCGCGAGGACATCGATGGATTCTAACGAAACGGGATGGTTCAGCGAAGGGATTAGGTGAGTATTACATTTCCGCGAGGGCGGAGTAGTGGCAACTCTCTATCAGCTCGCAGATGCCGAAATGCGAGCGTGTATCGCTGACTACTTGGCCCTTGCTGCGGACACCAACGGGTTCACGGCTATCTCAGAGGAAGCCATTCGTACCCCTCGCAAGGCCGTAATACTACTCGCAGGGCTAAATTCGCCTATAGATGACACTACTCCCGATACGGTCATTCAAGAATACCAAAGACGCAAGGCCATCCAAATAGACATCGAAGCCGGAATCACTGCCGGAGTCTACAGCAATATCCGCGACGCCGGCGTCGCGTACCTTGACGAGGTCAAGGTAGCAACCAACGGTTTCCGGAGCTGGTCGCCTGAATTCATCAGAGCCAATCCTCACACCCTACCCTTGCTTCAACATCTATCTGGGATCTTTAGCAAGTCAGCATTGAGGAGGCAGGTTGGAAGTGTATCAGACACCAACATCTCGCGTCCTGCTGCGGTCCGTTTGGCCGCTTTGCTGAAGGAAAGAGTCATCCCTGGACAGGTTCGAGAAGGAGAAATTCTTCAGCGTCTGGAATCGACGCTGGAAGGAATCGTCCGCGATCTTGTAGGGCGTGTGATGCTTGAATCTATTGTCGAAAGCGCCCTTGGTGGGGCAAATGTTCCTTACAAACGCGAAACTGAATATTCACAACTCGCTGGAGTGATATATGATCACCGGGCTGACTTTATTGTTCCAGATGAAATCACGCCACGAGCATTTATTGAAGTCAGAAAATCCTCGCCTCGCCACGCCTCCCTTTACGCGAAGGACAAGATGTTTTCGGCTATCAACTGGAAGGGCCGCCATCAAGACATTTTAGCCGTACTCGTCGTTGACGGTGACTGGACAACGGAAACACTCAAGGTGATGGCTAAAGTGTTTGACTATGTAGTTCCTCTCCGTCACGTCAACGATTTGGCCGTCACGATTGGCGAGTATCTCGAGGGAAACACCACTAAACTCAAGTGGCTTATTGACTTTCGCGTTACTCCCATACGGTAGCACGAAAAGCCACCGTTAGTTGGTTAGGTGGACACTAGCCACAAGGTCCCGGACATTCACCTCTATGCCGTCAAGAAGAGCCTCTCCGAAGAGACCAAGGAATTCATCCGCCACCGCAACGCCGAGCAACTGTTCAAGCTGGCCGCCTGAGGGCGAGCCCGCTGAAAAGCAGGGGCCTCCGAAGAGGCCCCGCACCCTGCGGTCGAAACCGCAAGGGGTATCGACATCAATTTACCCTCAACCCTCCGCGTCGCCAAGCCCGTACACCTCCCCCGCCTGCTCCCGCGACACGTACCCATCCTCCACATCCTGCCGCACCAGCTCGGCGGGGCGTTCCCTGGGGTCGCCGTAGCCGCCGCCGCCGCTGCGGTAGATGGCTAGCCTGGCGCCGGCGCGTAGCGGGCGGCTTTCCAGGATGTCGGCGTCGGAGGGGTCCTCGCCGGGGTTCTGGATGGTGGTCCGGGAGGTGGGCGGGCGGCCGCCGCCGTTGAGGCCCCAGGAGGCCTCACGGTGGTTGGCGGAGCGGATGGTGAGCATGCAGTCGGTGAGGAACTCGTACTCGCGGATGAAGCCCGTGCCGCCGCGCCAGCGTCCGGCGCCGGCGGAGTCCTGCCAGAGCTCGTAGCGGCGCACGGCGACGGGGTACTCGGTCTCCAGGATCTCCACCGGCGTGCCGGGGGCGAAGTGGTTGACCGGCATCACGATGGCCGCGCCGTCGTGGTCGCTGGTGCCTCCCAGCGAGGTGATCATGATCTCGTACTGTACGGTGGGACGGCCCGCCGAGCGGCTCTGCTTGTAGCCCACGGCGATGGCGCCGGTGCCGAGGCCGGAGGGGGCCACCGCACGGTTCGGGTTGAACTTGCCGATGGCGGCGAGGACGCAGTTGTAGACCAAGTGCGAGGTCGGGAAGTAGTGGTTGACGGTGGCCGGGAACTGCGGGCTGATGATGAGTCCCGGCGGTATGTTGAAGTCCACGGCCTCGAACGCGCCCGCGTTCATCGGGATGCTCGGGTCCGAGGCCGCGAGCACCGCCTGCGTCGAGACCGCCCGGGCCGTGACCCGCGTGGTGTTCATGGGTCCGGGGGCCTGAGGGTCGGTACCGGAGAAATCGAGGGTCAACCGGTCCCCGGCCTTGATGGCGCGCACGTGGATGCGCACCGGCTTCGACCGGTCCACGCCGTCGTGGTCGAGGAACCCCTCGGCCTCGAACTCCCCGTCCGGCCAGGAGGCGATTTCGGCCCGCACCCGCGCGGTCGTGCGCGTCATCAGCTCGTCGATGGTGCCCAGCAGGGTTTCCGCGCCATACTCCTCCAGCAGTTCCTGGAACCGGATCGCCCCTAGTCTCGTGGCGCCGGCCTGTCCGCGCAGGTCGCCGAGCACCACGTCCGGGATGCGGCTGTTGTTGCGCAGGATCGCCTCCACCTCGGGCAGGACGCCCTCGGCGGTGGTGAAACGCACCGGCGGCAGCAGGATGCCGTCGTGGAAGATCTCGCGCGCGCCCGCGCCGCTCGAGCCCGGCACCAGCCCGCCGACGTCCGCCTTGTGGGCCACGCTCACCCCGAACGCGACCACCTTGCCTTCGTGAAAGGCGGGCGTCACCACCACCATGTCGGGGACATGGCTGTTGCCCGCCTTGTAGGGATCGTTGGAAACGAACGAGTCCCCCTCCCGCATCTTCTCCGCCGGGTAGCGCTCCAAGACGCCGGTCACCGCCTGCGTGTACAGCAGGGAATGGTACTGCAGGCCGCCGCCCACCATGATCACGCGTCCGGTGCCGTCGGTCAGCCCGGCGGTGCCGTCCTGCGATTCCCGCAGGATCGGCGAGTAGCCGCTGTGGAACAGCGCGTGCGCCATGGACGCGGTGATCTCCCGCAGCCGGCTCATCACGACTTCGCTGGTGATCGGGTCAAGAGCCATCGTTTCCCCCCCTCTCGATCACGAGGTTGCCGAACGCATCGACCGTGGCATGCTGCGACTCGGGCACCACCGTGGTGGCGTCGAGCTGCTCGATCACGGCGGGCCCGTCGATGCGGTTGCCGGCCAGCAGCCGCCCACGGTCCAGCACCGCCGCCTCCACGAACTCTTCACGCTTCAGGTCGAAGAGCGGCCTGCGCCCGATGACGGCGTGTTCGACGCCGGCGTCCCCGGTTTCCAGGGGCGGCGGCGCGAGCCGCGGCACCGCGATCTCCGCCAGCAGCCGGAACGTGACGATCTCGGCGTCCTCGTCCCTGGCGCTCAGCCCGTACACCTTGCCGTGAAGTTCGTCGAAGGCCGCCTTGAGCCCGGCCTTGTCCGCCTCCATGATCTCGCGGTCCGGGCAGTCAACCGAAAGCTCGTACCCCTGGTGCAGGTAGCGCATGTCCACCTGGCGCCGGAACACCGCGTCCGACAGCTCGAAGTGCTCTTCCCTGATGTCCTCCACCGCCCGCTGACGCAACTCCTCGAAACGCTGGTTCATGCGCGCGGGATCGTAGTCGCTCACCAGGCCGAGATCCGATACCAGGTAGAGATGGCGCACCTGGGTCTGGAGCAGCCCCAGAGCGCTGTTGAGACCAGGATTCGGCGGCACCAGCACCGCGGGGATCCGGAGCTCCTCCGCCAGCACGCCGGCGTGCAGCGGACCGGCGCCGCCGAAGGCTACCAGCACGAAGCCGCGCGGGTCGACGCCGCGGAACTGCAGCGCCAGCCTCAGCTCCACCGCCATGTTGTTGTTGACGATCCTGAGGATCCCGGCCGCCGCCTGCACCACGTCGAGACCGAGGGGCTCGGCCAGGCTCGCGCGCACGGCCGCCTCGGCGCAGGACCGGTCCAGCCGCAGCCGCCCGCCCAGGGCGCTGCTGTCCCCCAGGGCGCCCAGCAGCAGGTTGGCGTCGGTGACCGTCGGAAGCTCGCCGCCCCGGCCGTAGCAGGCCGGCCCGGGGTCGGCGCCGGCACTTCGGGGCCCCACCTTCATGAGTCCGTCCTTGCCGATCCAGGCGATGGTGCCGCCGCCCGCGCCCAGGGTGTGGACGGCCAGCATGGGCGTGGCGAGGTCCTGTCCGGCGATCCGCCCGGCGGTGGTCTCCTCGGAGCGCCCGTCGCGGATCACGCTGATGTCCGTGGAGGTGCCGCCCATGTCGAAGGTGACGAGGTTCCGCCGTCCCAGGCGCCCGGCCAGCTCGATGCCCGACACCACCCCGGCCGCCGGGCCCGAGAGCAGCGTCTGGTTGGGATAGCGGGCGCCGACGTTCATGCGCATCAGCCCGCCGTTGGACTGCATGAGGAAGATCTGCGGCGTCTCGATGCCGGCGCCGCGCAGCCGGTCCACGAGCCGCAGCAGGTAGGTCTCCATGGACCTGCCCACGAACGCGTCGATGACCGTGGTGGAGAGCCGCGGATACTCGCGGATGGTGGGCAGGATGCGCGACGACACGGACACGCGCCATTCCGGCGCCATCTCGGCGACGATGGCCGCGGTGCGTTCCTCGTGCTCGGAGTTCCGGAAGCTGAACAGGAAGTTGACGGCCACCGCCTCGACTTCCTTCTCCTTCAGGCTCGCCACCGCGCGCCGGACGTCGTCCTCGTCGAGCGGCGTCCGCACGTTGCCGAGATAGTCGAGGCGCTCGGTGATCTCTTCGGTGAGCGCTTGGGGCGCCAGCAGCGCGGGTTTGACGTAGAAGGGATCCGCCAGGTCCTCGGGCGCCGGCTGCGACCAGCCGCGCCCCTCGTACACCGCCCGGAAGCCGCGGGTGATGAGCAGGCCCGTGCGCGCGCCCTTGCTTTCCAGGATGGCGTTGGTGGCCACCGTGGTGCCGTGAACCAGGAACTCGATGCCACCCGGGTCGACTCCGGACTGGAACAACTCATCGAGGGCGTTCATCACCGCGGCCGACGGATCCGCCGGCTGCGAAGGGACCTTGGCGATGCGCCGTTCACCCGTGTTCGGATCGAACGCGATCAGGTCGGTGAAGGAGCCTCCGGTATCGATGCCGACCATCCACGATGCCATGGCGATCTCCCGGGATTCTGGTTATCGGCGGTCAGCGCTCAACATGGCGTCCTTCGACTTCGCTACGCTACGCTCAGGACGAACGGTGTTGGGGATATTCTTCCGTTCGTCCTGAGCTTGTCGAAGGGCTCAGGACAGGCGAAGTCGAAGGACGCCATGTTCTTCAGCGCGACAGGTCCACCACCACGCGGCCGCGCACGCCGCCCTTGAGAATGCTCTCGATGTGGCCGTCCAGTTCGTCCAGGGAGCAGTCGATGGTGACGGCGTCGAGGTTCGGGAGCTTCCACTCGCCGGCCATTTTCTGCCACAGGGTGGCGCGAATGTCCGCGGGACAGTCCGGCGTGGCCACCCCGACCAGGCGCACGTCCCGCAGGATGAACGGGAAGACCGTGGTGTTCAGCTCCACCGAGGCCACGTTGCCGCAGCAGGTGACCACGCCGCCGTACTTCGACGCCTTGATGGCGGTGGCGAGAATGTTGCCGCCCACGGTGTCCACTACCCCGGCCCACACGCCTCGGAGCAACGGACGCCCCGACTGGTCGTCCGCGTCCTCCCGCGAGATCACGTCGGCCGCGCCCAGGCCCGTGAGGAACTCCTTCTCCGACTCCTTGCCGGTGGACGCCACCACCCGATAGCCCGCCTGGGCGAGGATGGCCACGGCCAGGCAACCGACGCCGCCGGTGGCGCCGGTGACCAGCACGTCGCCGGATTCGGGCGTGACCCCGCCCTCCTGGAGCCGCAGCACGCACAGGGCCGCGGTGAAGCCCGCGGTGCCGTACACCATGCTCTCCTTGAGGCTGAGCCCGTCCGGCCGCTTCACCGCCCACGCGGCCGGCACGCGCACGTACTCGGCAAAGCCCCCGTCGGTGTTGGCGCCCAGATCGAACCCCGTCAGCACCACGTCGTCGCCCTTGGCGAAGTCGCCCGCGGCGCTCTCCACCACGGTGCCCGCGGCGTCGATGCCGGGAGTGTGCGGGAAGTTGCGGGTCACCCCCTTGTTGCCGGACGCGGACAGCGCGTCCTTGTAGTTCAGCGAAGAATAGGCCACCGAAACCAGAAGGTCGCCTTCCGGCAGGTCGTCCGCCGACCTCTCCGTGATGGCGCGGGAAAAGGTTTTATCCTCGTTCTCGCTGACGACCATGGCTCGAAACCGCGTCGGGTCTGACATAATACGCTCCTAAGTGCCTAAAGTTCCGTACGGGCTCCTTAGCCCGCGCTCTCCTTCTCCCGCAGCCGCTGCCACACCTTGGGGGGCGACAGCGGCAGGTCGCAGATGCGCACGCCCACGGCGTCTTCCACGGCCGCGGCGATGGCGGACGCGGCCGGCAGCACGCCGCCCTCGCCCATGCCCTTGGCGCCGAACGGGCCGGGGCCGTTGCCGCTCTCCACCAGCTCCGAGATGAAGTCCTCCGGCAGGTCGTGGAAGTTGGGCACGCGGTAGTCGATGAGGTTGGGGTTCAGGGGTTGCCCGTCCTCGTACACCATGTCTTCCAGCAGCGTGTGCCCGATGGCGAACACCACGCCGCCCTCGTCCTGGCCCTCGCACTGCAAGGGGTTGATGGCCCGGCCCACGTCGGCCATGGACACGTACTTGAGAATGCGAATCACGCCCGTTTCCGGGTCCACCTCCAGCTCCACGCCGCCCCAGCCCACCTCCCAGAAGGTGGTGGGGGAGCCCAGCACCGCGGTCTTGCTCTTCTTGTCCTGGTAGACGCCGCGGCCGACGATCTCGGTGGCGGAGCTGCCGTAGTAGCCGGCGATGACCTGGCTGTAGGGCACGCCGCGTCCCTTGGCCGGGCGAACCTGCCCGCCCTTGAGCGTCAGATCGGCCGCTTTCGCTCCCATGACCTTGGCCGCGGCCTTGAGCAACTGCTTCTTCACGTCCTGGGCGGCCCGCTGGGTGGCGAGGCCCATGACCGTCATGGAGCTGCTGGCGCTGGTGGAGACGTCGAAGGGGGTCACGTCGGTGTCCAACTGGGCCACGGACACCTGCTCCAGCTCGATGCCCAGCTCCTCCGCCACCACCTGGCTCAGGGCCGTGCGGCAGCCCTGCCCGACTTCCACCGTGCCGGTGAGCAGCACGGCGCTGCCGTCCGACGACATCTTCACGGTGGCGCCGGCCACCTTGTAGGTGCCGCCGGCGTCCTTCAGGCACACGCTGAGCCCCTTGCCCACGTTGGGCGCGGTCGGCTTCTTCCAGTCCAGCGTCCGCGCCACCTTGCGCAGCCCCTGCTTGAGGTCGCAGTCCACCGGCGTGTCGCCGGGGGTGTAGGGCTCGCCCTTCTCCAGCAGGTTCTTGAGGCGGAAGTCCAGCGGGTCCATGCCGAGCCGCCTGGCGATCATGTCCATCTGCGACTCGTAGGCCCACGCCACCTGCACCGCGCCGAAACCCCGGAACGCTCCCGCCGGCACCGTGTTGCTGTAGACCCCGTGGGCGTCGATCTTGACGTTGGCCACGCGGTACGGCCCCACCGCCCGGTAGCCCGCCTTCTGGGTCACCCGTGGGCCGGCGTCGGCGTAGGCTCCGGTGTCCATGTAAACTTCCAGCTCCCGCGCCACCATCTCGCCCTTCCTGGTGACGCCGGTCTTGATGCGGATGCGCGCGGGATGGCGCGTCACCGTCTTGAAGCTGTCGTTGGCGCTCATGGCCAGCTTGACCGGGCGGCGGTTCCGCACCGACAGCGCCGCGGCGATGGGGTCGGCCTTGACGTAGAGCTTGCCGCCGTAGCCGCCGCCAACATAGGGCACCACCACCCGCACCCGGTTGAGCGGCAGCTTGAAGATCCCCGCCAGGTGCCCCCTGAGCGTGAACGGGTCCTGGCACGAGCTCCACACCGTCAGGCGCTCGCCGTCGTAATTGGCGACGCAGATGTGCGGCTCCAGCGAGTAGTGCTGCACCTTGGAGAAGCGGAAGACGTCCTCGAAGACGTGGTCGGACTTGGCGAAGCCCTGCTCCACGTTGCCGCGGGAGTAGCCGAAGTAGTAGCACACGTTGGTGCCCTTGAACCGTTCCGGCGCGCCGTAGGTGGAGCCCCGCAACTCGGCCTTGGCCACGTCGCCCTCGTGCACCTGCGGAGCCCCCGGCGCGAGCGCGTCGTCCACGTTGTCCGTGAACGGCAGTTCCTCGTACTCCACGTCGATGAGCGCCAGGGCCTCCTCGGCCACCAGCTCGTCCGCCGACAGCACCGCCGCCACCGGGTCGCCGACGTAGCGGACCTTGTCCACCGCCACCACAGCCTGGTCCTTGTAGGTGGCCCCGTACATGTAGTTGAGGCCGCCCAACTCGTCCCGGGTGAGCACGTCGATGACCCCGGGCAGCGCCCGCGCCTTGGCCGCGTCCACCTTGAGCAGGCGCGCATGCGGCAGGGGACTCCGCAGGATCTTGGCGTAGGCCATCCCCGGAAGCTCCATGTCGCCGGTATAGAACGCCGACCCCGAAACCTTCTCCACCGCGTCCACGCGCATCGAGTTGCGCCCGGCCACTGACAGTCGTTGTTTTCTCATAGGTTGTCTCCGCACACCTTCTTAACCGAAGTTCCGGGGGCAGGCAATGCGGGACGGCGCCCTTCGACTTCGCGCCGCTAACGCGGCGCTACGCTCAGGGCGAACGGATTAGAATGAGTATCCCGTCAAACGTTCGCCCTGAGCGTAGCGAAGCGAAGTCGAAGGGCGCCATCCTGCTCCTGCTCGCCGCCAATGAACCGAAGTTTGCTTCTGATCCGGCCTACGAGGTCGGGCGCCGCTCCGCCTCCTCCTTGAGCGTCTCCAGCTCGGTCCAGCGCTCCAGTGCCTCATCGAGAGCCGCCTTGGCGGCCTTGAGTTCGTCGAGCACAGGCTCGACGGCCGTGAAGGGCTGGGCGTAGAAGTCGGGTTGCTGGGTCTTTTCCTCCAGTGCGGCGACGGTCTGCTCCATGGCCTCGATGCGGCGGGGCAGCCCGTCCAGCTCCCGTTGCAGCATGTAGCTGAGCTTGGTGGGGCGGGACCGCGTCTCGCGCCGGTCCCGCGCGGGCTCCCGGGCGTTCCCGCGGTTGGGGTCGTCGGTGACGGCAAGGGCCTGGCCGCGGCGCAGCCAGTCGCTGTAGCCGCCGGCGTGGCGCTGGATCAGGCCCGTGTCCTCGAACACGAGGGTGCTGGTGACGCAGTTGTCGAGGAAGCTCCGGTCGTGGCTCACCACCAGCAGCGTTCCCCGGTACCGCACGAGTTGCTGCTCCAGCACCTCCAGGGTCTCGATGTCGAGGTCGTTGGTGGGCTCGTCCAGCACCAGCAGGTTGGCCGGCTGAGTCAGCAGCCGGGCCAGGATCACGCGGTTGCACTCGCCGCCGGACAGCGCCGCCACCGGGCTGAGCGCCCGCTTGGGGCTGAAGAGGAAGCCCTTGAGATACCCCACCACGTGGCGCGGCCTGCCGTTGACGAAGACGTGGTCGCGGCCGTCCGCGACGGTCTCGGCCACGGTCTTCTCCGGGTCCAGCTCCCGGCGCAGTTGATCGAAATAGCCGATCTCCAGGTTGGCGCCCTGCTCCACGGTGCCGGAGTCGGGCGTGATCTCGCCCACCAGGATGCGCAAGAGCGTGCTCTTGCCCACGCCGTTGTTGCCGATGAGGCCGATGCGGTCGCCGCGCATGATGCGCAGCGACAGGTTCCGGATCAACGGCTCGCCGCCGTAGCCGTGGGTGACGTTGCGGAGCTCCACCACCTTGCGGCCGGACTGACCGCCGCGCTGCACGTGGATGCGCGCCTGGCTCAGGGGCTTGAGGCGCTGGGCGGCCTCCTCCCGCATGGCCATGAGGGCGCGCACCCGGCCCTCGTTGCGCGTGCGCCGCGCCTTGATGCCGCGCCGGATCCACTCCTCCTCCTGGGCCAGCCGCTTGTCGAACAGGGCGTTGCGGCGGGCGTCCTCCGCCAGGCCCTTCTCCTTGAGCTCCAGGTAGTTGTCGTAGGTGCCGGGCCAGCTCGTGAGGCGGGTGCGGTCCAGCTCCACGATGCGGGTGGCGAGCCGCCGGAGGAAGGCGCGGTCGTGGGTGATGAAAAGGACGCTGCCGGCGTAGTTGTAGACCCGGTCCTCGAGCCACTGGATGGTGCTCAGGTCAAGGTGGTTGGTGGGCTCGTCGAGGAGCAGCAGCTCGGCATTGCCGACGATGGCGCGCGCGAGACCGACACGCCGCTGCCAGCCACCGGACAGCTCCTCCAGCCGCCGGTCCGCCGGCAGGTCCAACTCGCTCAGCACCGTCTCCACCCGCTGGTCCACGTGCCAGCCGCCGTGTGCGTCGATCTCCCGGTGCAGCGCCTCCAGCTCCAGCAAGCCTTTGCGGTCCAGGGCCTCGCGGGAGCGCTGCTGGTAGTGGTCGATGAGGTCCTGCAGGTCGGCCAGCCCGGTGGTGACGTACTCCCGCACCGTCTGTCCGAGCTCCTCGGGCAGCGCCTGCTCCAGCTCACTGACGCGGATACGGCTCTGGTAGTGGATCTCGCCGTGGTCGGGCTGGAGGCGGCCGGTGATGAGCCCGAGCATGGAGGTCTTGCCCGCGCCGTTGCGGCCGATCAGGCAGACCCGCTCCCCGGGCTCGATGGCGAACTCGGCGTGCGCAAGCAGGCGCTGGTCGCCCAACTCCAGCGAGACCTCTTCGAAGCTTACGAGGGGCATGGTGGAAAAAGGGACACCGGCGCCCGCTCAAGCCGGTGCCGCCGCTAGTGCGGTGTCCCACGCAAGCGTCTACAGACATGCGTGGGGCATCACACTTAAGGTCCTACTTGCGGCCGCGAGCGGCCCGTGCTCCGGGCGGCCGGTAGGGCACTTTCTTCTTGACCGCCTCGTCCACCGTCTCCGGCGTGATCAATACCGTGCACCTGATATTGAGGGCGCCGGCGTCGGCGATGTTGAGCGAGACGGCCGTCGCCGTGGCGTCGTCGGGAAGATCGGCGATGATGTAGAGGTCCGTGTCGCCGAAGGCGTAGTAGAGCCCCTCCACGCTGCCGCCCATCCCCTCGATGGTCTGGGTCAACGCCGCCCGCCTCCGGCTGCCGCCCTCCTTGAGCAGCCCAGGAAGCCCTTTCGCGGTGTACGTCGTGTGGAACATGTATTTACCCATGGGTTTCCCTCCGTACGTAGTAGTCTTGGATGATGGGTGATGTGCGATGTTTTTTCAAGTTGGAAACGATCATCCCGCTATGATGCCGAGGCCTGACCCGCCTCTACCCCTATTGCTGCGCGGCGATGAACGCCCTCAGCACCTCGTTGAACTCCGCGGGATGCTCCCGGTACGAGAAGTGGCCGGCCTCGTTGATGATGTGCATCTGGGTGCGGCGCTCGCTTCCCGCCATGAGCTCCATCAGCCGCATGCCCTGGTCGAGGGTGGCGGTGGGATCGTTGTAGCCCCACACGAGCAGCGTCGGCCGTTGGAAGCCGCGGTCCCGGATCCAGCCCAGGGTCTCTTCCTTCTGTCGCGCATGCCGGGCCAGGAAGACATTGGCCTTGAGGCCCTGGGTCTCCATCTTCTCCACCGCCTCCAGGTACTTGGGCTGTTGGGCGATCTCCACGCAGGCGTCGAGCCAGTCGTCGGTGATGTGGTCGTAGCCGTAGGAATAGCGCTCCAACACCCAGCGCTGGCTCTCCCGGCTCAGCCGGGGCTCCGGGGCGTTGGCATGCACGACGTCGTTCCTTCCGACTCCGGGCGCCAGGGTGTTGGTGTCCACCGGGATCACGGACTTGACCAGGTCCGCCCTTTCCAGGGTCATGCGCGCCACCAGGTAGGCGCCGCGTGAATGCCCCACCAGGTGGACGTTGCCGAGCTTCAGGGTCTCCAGCGTGGCCAGCGCGTGCCGCACCACCGCGGCCATGGTGTAGTCCTCGTCACTCTTGGGATTGTCGGTCATGCCCTGGCCGAGCTTGTCCACGGCGACGACGTGGAACCACTGCGCCAGGGCGTCGAAGTTCAGTCCCCAGTCGGGGCTGCCATCGGCCGCTTCGTTGGAGCCGAAGTTGCCGCCGTGGAACAGCACCACCGTCTCGCCGCTGCCCTTCTCGAAGTAGCGGGTGCGGATTCCGTCGACGTCCACGTATTTTTCGTCTGCCCGGTCCATGTCGATCCTCCTTGATGGTGACACTGTAGCGGATTGTCCCGGCAAGGTTAACCAAGCGGATCACCCCCAGCCACCCCTGGATTCCCGCTTTCGCGGGAATGACGGATGCGGAACGTCCTGCCCGGGGCACGCTTGGCAATCCCCCGGCAATCGGATAAGGGAAAGTGAGCCGAAAGGCGCACTATTCAAGGAGGCAAACCTATGGCGAACGCCAACAACGACGAACATCCCATGCTGAGAGAAGGATTGGGGCGGCTGCGGGGCAAGGTGGCCATCATCACCGGGGCCAACAGCGGCATCGGACGGGCCACCGCCCGGCTGTTCGCGCGCGAAGGCGCCAACGTCGTGTGCTGCGACATCCAGGAGACCATGACGCCGCGGGTGGACCAGCTCATCATCGACGAGGGCGGCGAGGCCACCTTCCTGAACGTGAACGTGACCGTGGACGGCGGTCCCGAGGAGATGATGAAGACCGCCATGGACCGGTACGGCGGCGCGGACATCCTCTACAACAACGCCGGCGGCGGCATACGCAAGCAGGCTCACGAGCACACCGACGAGGAGTGGAACTTCATCATGGACCTCAACCTGAACGCCATCCAGAGGAGCGTCCGGGCGGTGGTCCCGCACATGCTCGAGAAAGGCAGCGGCAACATCGTCAGCACCGCGTCGACCTTCGGGCTGGTGGCGTCCGAGAACTATCCGGCCTACTGCGCCACCAAGGCAGCGGTCATCAGCCTGACCCGGCAGATGGCGCTGGACTACGGCCCCAAGGGCGTCCGCGTGAACTGCATCTGTCCCGGCGCCACCGAGACCCCGCGCTTCCGCGGGCACCCGCCGGTGCCTTCGCTGCAGGCCGCCACCCCCGAGCAGCGGGCGCGCATGGCCAAGAGCAACAAGGCGCTGCTGCGAATGGCGCGGCCGGAGGAGATGGCTTACGGCGTCCTCTTCCTGGTGTCCGACGAGGCCTCCTTCGTCACGGGCCATGCCCTGGTGGTGGACGGCGGCCAGACCATCGCGGTGTGAGGACTTGCGTCCTGAGCGTAGCGTAGCGAAGTCGAAGGACGCCGTTTTTTCAGGAGGATAGGCCATGTATTGCTCGCGCGGCACCGTGGGCGTGGTGAAGCCGACGTTCCGTCTCGGGTCGCTGGAGACCTACATCAGGCTTCTTCCGGAGGGGGTGTGCGTGGCGCCGCGTTACGTCGGAGTCCGCGCCGGCACGGAGGCGGAGTTCGACGAAGCCATCGCCGTGGCCGAAACCAGGGTGGCGGAGCTGGTAGAGCTGGGGGTGGACCTGGTGCTGATCCAGGGGACACCGCCGATCCTGCTCAAGGGCTACCGCTTCGACGGCGAACTGACCGAGCGGTTGACCCGGCAGCACGGCGTGCCGATCCTCACCGCGACCACCGTGCAGGTAGAGGCCTTCCGCGTGCTGGGTGTGGAAAGGTTCGTGATCCTCTCCTACATCCAGGGCGCCATGAACGCGAAGTTCGCCAATTTCTTCGAGCAGGCCGGATTCACGGTGACCGGTATCCCGGAGCTCGAAGGCGTGGCCTTCGAGGACGTCGGCGACATCCCGGCCGGGGACATCTACAACGGGGCCAAGAAGGCCCTCGTCGATCACGGCGGCGAGGGAATCTGTCTCCTGGGTGCGGGGTGGGACTGTCTGCCCGTCATCGAATCCCTCGAGGAGGAGCTCGGGGTGCCGGTGATCACCAATCTCAACGCGGAGGTCTGGGCGACCCGGAAGCGTCTCGGGATTGATGAGCCCGTGGAAGGCTTCGGGCGGTTGCTGCGGACGCTGCCATAGGCGGGGGCTCGAACCAGCGGAAAGCGTCAAGAAAGAGAGAACGGACATGGCAGAGATACTCGGACTGGGCATCACGCACTATCCCGGACTCGGGTTCCAGGGGAACATGACCCGGCGCATCCGGATGTGCCTGGAGGACCCCGCGCTGCCGGAACGGCTGCGCCACATGGAAAACTGGCCCGCGCCCATGCGTGAGCAGTGGGGCACGGACAACGGCCAGGGCCACTCGGACGCGCACCGCCAGGACCTCATCGACCGCTTCCGCGTCGCCCGGCGCGCCCTGGACGAGTTCCAGCCCGACCTGTGCGTGCTGTGGGGCGACGACCAGTACGAGAACTTCAAGGAAGACTGCGTGCCGGCCTTCTCCATCCTCGCCTACGACTCGGTGGAGGCGCAGCCGTGGACCCATACCCGCCGCGGCGCCAACATGTGGGACGAGCCCGACGAGAAGGTCTTCACCATCAAGGGGCACCAGGAGGCGGGCAAGTACCTGGCGTCAAGCCTGCTGGAGAGCGGCTTCGACGTGGCCTACTCCTACAAGCCGCTGCACCGTGGCCTGGGCCACGCCTTCGTCAACTCCATCCTGTACCTCGACTGGGACCGGCAGGGGTTCCCCTACCCGCTGGTGCCCTTCACCGTGAACAGCTACGGCCGCAAGCTCGTGGGCAGCCGCGGCGTGCCGCTGACGCCTTCCGCCGCCCAAGAGATCGCCGACCAGTTCGACCCGCCGGGCCCCCAGCCCTGGCGCTGCTTCGACATCGGCGCGGCCACCGCCCGCGCCTTCGCCGAGAGCCCGTGGCGCGTGGCCCTCATCGCCTCGTCGAGCTGGTCCCACTCGTTCCTGACGGCCAAGCACTCGTTCATGTACCCGGACGTGGAGTCGGACAAGCGCTACTTCGCGGCGCTCCGGGACGGCGACTGGGAAACCTGGCGCAAGACCAGCCTGCCCGAGGCCGAGGACCGCGGCCACCACGAACTGCTCAACTGGTTCGCCCTGGCCGGCGCCATGTCCGAGATCGACCGCAAGCCCGACGACATCGTCTTCCTGGAGTCGTGGATCTCCAACTCCGACAAGGTGTTCGCGCTGTTCCGGCCACCGGAGCATGTCCCCTAACCTCTACGACCTGCCCGATCCGCTCCCGGACGACGAGGAATTCACCGACCTGATTCCCGACCGGGGCGTGAAGGTCGAGCGCATCGTCTCCCGCGGCCGGACTGCACCCGCCGGCGAGTGGTACGACCAGAACCGCGACGAATGGGTCGTGCTCGTCCAGGGCGAGGCCGTGCTGGAATACGAAAATGGAGAGACGCTACGCCTCGGCGCCGGAGACCACGTGCTGATACCCGCCCACCGCCGCCACCGGGTCAACTACACCAGCCGCACGCCGCCGTGCATCTGGATCGCCGTGTTCGGCAAGTTGGCGTAGTCATTCGCCCGACGCCATAGGCCCCGACGGGTTGACGCCTCGTCTTGCCTGCCTCACGGGTATCAAGGACTCGTTTGTCCTCAGCGATCCTCCCGCAAGCCGGGTTGGTCTCGTCCGGGCCGGGCCACCGGCCGTTCCCTGGACGCCAAGCGGATGCCGAAGTTGGCCGGGGGAACGGGGGCGTCCGGCTCTATCCGGGCCATGATCCGGGCCTGTGAACGGCCGACGATGGTAGGGGCGTAGTCGAGCCACTGGCGGACCGGCGGGTCGTCCCGGTCTCGCCGCAGCACGCGCATGCCCGCGAATTCCCGGTCAAGGGAGTAGCCGGCAACGGAAAGGGCCGGGGCCGCGGACACGATGTGGCTCACCAGGACGGAGGGGGCCGCGTCGGTCGCGAGGGCCCTTCCGGAGAATAGATCATAGAACGGGATCTTGCGGTGCAGGTAGTAGTACCCCGGCAGCCTGTAGTACGGGCGGTCGGGCTGCCACACACCGGTGACGCCGGCCGCGCGGGCGAGGTAACGGTAGGCGGCGAAAACGGGGTCCTGGTTGCGCACGAAGCCCATGTGGCGCGTCTCTCTCGACCACGCCCGGTACACCCGGTCCTGGTACGGCAGGGCATTCATGATTCCCGCCAGCGAAACGGCTGCAAACACGGCCGCCACGGTTTCCGCAAGCCGGTGCGGGCCGCCCACCCGTGATGCCAGGCGCGTCGCGACGTCGGCGCCGATCAGAAGCCAGAGCGGGACGACGACGAAGACGAAGCGGTACTCCTTGTGGGCTTGCAGGGAATGGAGCAGCAGGATCAGCGCGATCAACGCCAGCAGCAGCCCGTAGCGCCTGGGGTGGCGGAGAGACGCCGCGACGCACAGCAGGCTCAGGCCGCCGCCGGCGAGTACGAACCACAGGATGAACTGCCAGGGCGGACTCTCGCCGGCGCGCATCGGGCCGAGAATGAGGTTGAAGCGAAGGTTGGTGAGATACGAGTGGAACAGGCCGGCGTCCCAGGTCACCGCGTCGAACACCCCCACCGCGAAGAGGAATGCCGCCGTGGCCGCCGCGAGCCGCGCCTTCTTCCCGGTACGCAGAAACACGATGCCCAGCAACACGAGCGCGAGCGGCGCGTACTGCATCCTTATGGCGGAGGCGATGGCAGCGAGGAAGGCCGCCTGCCAGACCGTCCGGGTATCGTTCAAGGCGGGGCGCACGCACAGCGCCAGCAGCGCCACAAGGGGAACGGTGGCGACGAACTCGGTCATGGGTTTGTGCGCGAAGCCGACGAGCTCGTACCAGAACGCGCCGGCCACCAACGCCGCCCGCGCCGACGCCTCGCCGAAGTGTCGCCGGGCAAAGAAGTACATGCCCGCGGGAATCCCGAGGGAGATGGCGCAGAACATCAGCTTGACCGCGCCGACGTACCACCGCGGCTCGCCAAGGCCGACGACGTCCAGCAGTTTCAAGACACCCGCTACCGCTCCCGGAACGATCCACGAGCGCGCGCCGTAGAAGAACTCCCAATAGGTGACGCCGTTGCCGAAAACCAGGCGGTGTGCCGGTTCCAGGTACTGCATGATCTCGTCCGGGTGCAGGACGAAGTCGCCGGACAAGGCCACGATTGCGCGCGCCGCGAAGGCGAGCGCGAGCACGGCCGGCAGGTATTTCCAGGGCCGGCCGTCCGGCTCCCGCGCGTGCAGCAGGACGTCCAGTCGCGGTTTCATATACGACGTTCGTATCCGCCGCAGCCTGGCCCGGCAAGGGTATCGACCACTACCCCCGCGCCTGAAACAGGAAGAAGACGCCGGCCACCACCAGCACCGCGGCCAGCCCGTCCTTGAGGGTGACGGCCTCGTCCCCCTGCAGGAGCAGCCGCGCCAGCGAGAACGTGATCAGCGGCTGCACGTTCCAGATGGGGGCGACGATGATGGCCGGCGCATGGGCCACCGCGAGGTAGGTGAGGACCGATCCCACTCCCTGGGCGACTCCCGAGAGCAACAGGACCGCGTAGCCTTTCGCCGAGATCCGGATTCCCTCCCGCCAGTCGATGCGCAGGAGGCGCCCGCAGGTGACCACCAGCACCAAGCCGGTGAGGTGCGTCACCAGCGCGCCGGGAATGGGCGTGCCGCCGGAGAGGATCGCGACCTTCTTGAGGATCGGGCCGAAACCGAAGAATATGATGGAAAGGAGCGGGTTGAGAAAGGCCTTGTAGGGCACGGGTCCGCGTGGATCGCCGTCCGGCGCGGCGCGCGTGATGAGCAGCAGCCCGCCCACGATCAGGACGACGCCGACGAGGATGCCCGGCGTGGCGGTCTCGCCCAGCAGAACAATGGCATAGACCGCGGTGAGCAGCGGTGCGGAGTTGGCAATGGATTGGGCCTTGGAGGCGCCGATCTCGTCGATGCCCTTGAGCACGAAGGTGCGCCCCAGGAAGCTCCCCACCAGACCCACGGAAACGAACACCCCGAACGCCGTCCAGGGCATTTGCAGCCGCACCGCCCCGAACGACAGGACGATGATCAGCACCATGGTCAACACCGAGCCGGCCTGCTGCAGCAACACCGCGCCGCTCACGTTGGCGTCCCTGAGCCCGCGCTTCACCAGCACCGGAGAGATGCCCCAGAAAAGCGCCGCCGCCAGCGCATAGGCGATGCCGGTCTCCATGGCTAGTGTCCTGTACCATACAAATCGGCGGCCATCCGCCAGCGGCGTCGGGCTTGGCGGAGCAAGGTCCGTACCAAATGCAAAGTCCGGTTGCATAGAGTGCTACCAAACGCAAGTTGACCGGCGTTTGGTACACGTCGCTTTCCGCGCCGCCGGGTCCCATATCCGTCCGATCCCCGCTCTTTCGTCTTGCAACCCTCCTCCAACGTGGCATGGTTAAGGGATCGGACATCGGAGAATCGTGACCCGCGCGTTCCTGGCGAAAGGAGAACCCGATGCTTTGGGGCTTGCTGAGCAAGAAGACGAAGATGCCGGACCCGGCCAGGGTGCTGCCCGGCCGGCAGGAGAAGATGCCGGTGCCGGAGGCGCATTTCGTCAACGGCCATCCGCTGGAGCCGCCGTACCCCGAGGGCATGGAGAAGGCGGTGTTCGGGTTGGGCTGCTTCTGGGGCGCGGAGCGCTGTTTCTGGCAGCTCGACGGAGTCTACACCACCGCCGTGGGCTACGCCGGCGGCTTGACGCCGAACCCCAGCTACGAAGAGGTATGCACCGGCAGGACCGCACACAACGAAGTGGTGCTGGTGGTGTTCGATCCCAAGGTGGTGATCTACAGCGACCTGCTCAAGGTGTTCTGGGAAGCCCACGACCCCACCCAGGGCATGCGCCAGGGCAACGACGTGGGCACACAGTACCGCTCCGGGATCTACACTTACGGCGACGCGCAAAAGCAGGCGGCCGAGGCGTCACGCGAACGCTATCAGGAGGAGATAGCGAAGGCGGGCTACGGCGCCATCACCACCGAGATCCTGGACGCCGGCGAGTTCTACTTCGCCGAGGACTACCACCAGCAGTACCTCGCCAAGAACCCTTGGGGCTACTGCGGGCTGGGCGGCACCGGGGTGAGTTGCCCCGCGGGTTAGCCCGAAGCTACTCCGCCAGCAGCCGCTGGATGATCTCCTCCATCTCGTCGTAGCCGCCTTCACCGAAGCGCGTGTACTGGATCACGCCCTTCTTGTCGATGATGTGAAGGGTGGGCCAGTAGCGCGTGCCGTAGCGTTTCCAGGTGGCGAAGTCGTTGTCCTGTGCTACCGGGAACTTGATTCCCAGCTCCTTGCAGGCGTTCTTGACGTTTTCGAGCGAGTGCTCGTGGGAGAACTCGGGCGAGTGGATGCCCACGACGACGAGGCCCCGGGGGCCGTATTCCTGGTGCCATCCCACCAACGATGGGAGTGTGTTGACACAGTTGTATCAGCCGTAGGTCCAGAACTCGATGAGGACCACCTTCCCCCTGAGGTCCTTCAACCTGAGCGTCGCCCCTTCCGTGTTGATCCAGGTATCGTTGGTCCACTCCGGCGCCTGCTTGCCTACCAGCGAAGCCGGGGCGTTGCCGAACGCCCACAGGACCGCCAGACCCACGAGGATCGCGAACGCGAGCGCCCGCCACTTGAACTGCTTCATGTGATTCATCCCTCCCGATTCATTATGCCCGCGTTGCCGGACGGGGGCAATGGGTGTTAGGTGTCCTGCATGCTGTACGACTACGTCGCACTACCCGACCGCCCGCCGCTCCGCTGGCCGCAAGGCGCGCGGGTGGCGCTGATCTTCACCATCAACATCGAATACTGGGAGATGACCCGAGACAGCGCCGAGCCCCTCTACCCCGGCGGGCCGGCCACCATCCCGCACATGCTGCCCGGCAACGTCCCCGACTACGCCAACTGGACCTGGCGTGAGTACGGCCAGCGCGTGGGCGTGTGGCGCATCATCGACGTGTTCGACCGGGCCGGCGTGCCCGCCACCTGCACCATGAATGCGCTCACCGGCATCGAGCGACGCCGCATCATCGACGCCGCCAACGAGCGCGGCTGGGAGATCCTGGCCCACAACTACGCCCAGAACGACGTGCTCACCTACTACGCGAACCAGCCGGACAGGGAGCGCGAGGTGATCCGCCGCACCCTGGACGCCTACGCCGGGGCGGTGGGACGGCCGGCGCGGGGGTGGCTGTCGTCGTCGCTCCGCAGCACCCACGAGACGCCCCACATCCTGAAGGAGCTGGGACTGCTGTTCCAGGCGGACTATCTCAACGACGACCAGCCCTATCTGCTCAACACCCGCCACGGCCCGCTGGTGTGCATTCCCTACTCCAACGACGTCAACGACTTCGCGGTCTTCTCCCGCGGCGGCCGCACCACCTCCCAGGCCCTGGAGCTGTTCAGGGAGCAGTTCGACCAGCTCTACCTGGAAGGAGCCACCAGCGGCCGCATCATGAACGTCGGCATGCACCCCCACGTCATGGGCCAGGCCTACGCCATCCGCGCCCTGCGCGAGTTCGTGGACTACGTTAAAACCTTCGACGGGGTGTGGTATCCCAAGCGCGAAGAGATGGCGGAGTGGTTCCTGGGAACGGTGAACAAGAGATAGTGCTCAAACCAAGACACTGCTGACGCTCCGAGTCGTCATTCCCGCGGAAGCGGGAATCCAGGGGTGGGGAGGCATCATGAAACCCTATCGAGTGGCGTTGATTCAGCAACAGACACGCGTCATCGTCGAGCCCGGGGAGCGCAACGCGATCATCGACGAGAACCTCGGGCGCATCTTCGAGCTGCTGGACTGGACCGCGTTGCGTCTGGGCGACGTGAAGCTGGCGGTGTTCTCGGAGTACGGCATCATCGGCCAGTACCGGCCGCGCTCGGTGGACGAGTGGCTCGCGCTGGCCGAGACCATCCCGGGCGACGTCACCGAGCAGATCGGGCGCAAGGCCCGGGAGCGCGGCTGCCACATCGTCGGCAACCTCTACGAACGCGACGACGACTGGCCCGGCCGCCTCTTCAACACGAGCTTCATCATCGACCCGGACGGCGACATCATCCTCAAGTACCGGAAGAACAACGGCCCCAACAATCTCAACACCACCTACACGGGGCCCGGCGACGTCTACACCGAGTACACGGAACGCTACGGCGAGGACGCCATGTTCCCGGTGGCGGACACCGAGATCGGCCGGCTGGCGTGCCTCACCTGTACCGACGTGGTGTTCCCGGAGATGGCCCGCTGCCTGGCGCTGCGCGGCGCCGAGCTGCTGATCCATCCCACCGCCGAGCCCTATGCGCCCGAGGGCGAGGCCTGGGACGTGCTCCGGCGCGCCCGCGCCTACGAGAACCTGTGCTACTTCCTGTCGGTCAACTGCGGCGCCTTCGTGGGCTCCAACCGCCCCACCGGCGGCTACCGCGGCATGACCCAGCTCATCGACTACATGGGCCACGTGCAGTCGGCGGCCACCGCGCCCGGCGAGGCCGTGGTCACCGGCATGGTGGACATCGACAACCTGCGCTGGGAGCGCACGCGCATGGCCGATTCGGGCCACGTGTGGAACTTCCTCATCGAGCTGCGCAGCGACATGTACGCGCCGGTCTACGCCAAGGCCAAGCGCTGGCCCAACGACGGCTGGCGCGACCGCATGCTGCAGGACACGGTGGAGACCCGCGCCGAGGCACGCAAGATCATCGAGCGACTGGTGGGGGAAGGGCGCCTGGTGAAGCCCGAATGATGGCGTCCTTCGACTTCGCTTCGCTACGCCTGTCCTGAGCCTGTCGAAGGGCTCAGGACGAACGGGTAATGGCCCCTACAACCGTTCGTCCTGAGCGTAGCGAAGCGAAGTCGAAGGACGCCATTTCGAAGGACCCAGTGAAGGTGCCGCGGGAATGAGCAAGGCCATCGTTTCTTCGCGCGAGACCGACGTGGCGGTGGTGGGCTACGGCGGCGCGGGCGCCACCGCCGCTATCACCGCCGCCGACCTCGGCGCCAAGGTGCTGATCGTGGAGAAGGCCGCTTCGGGCGGCGGCAACACCCGGCTTTCCGCCGGCTCGGTGCGCACCTTCGGCGCCCTCGACCGCGCCGTGGAGCACATCACGTTCCTGTGCGGCGGCGCCACCGACCCGGAGGTCATCGAAACCCTGGTGCGCGAGAGCCACGACAACGAGGCGTGGCTGCGCTCCCTCGGCGGCGAGGTGGCCGTCGACCCGCTCCAGGCCGCGCCGGCGAGCTATCCCGTCTACCCCACGGGCGCCGCCTCGCCCGAGCAGCCCGGCGCCGACGGCGTCGGCCCCCGGCTCCGGGTCAAGGGCGAGACCACCGCCAACGGCCGCGACCTGTGGGAGCTGCT